>NZ_JBSFJF010000015.1:0-141973 GCF_053597915.1 Streptomyces sp. NPDC001219
GAGGCCTTGTGCTCGTGAAGCTTTGGCCAGGGGCATGCCCCTGGCCAAAGCTTCACGACTGGGGCAACGAGGGGAGGAACGGTGAGGTACACCATGTCCGAGTCGTCATCAGCCCTGGAGTGCTCGTAATGCGGAATGGACGGAGGGCGCCACCACCAACCACCAGATCCCCATCAGCTCTGGAGGCAATGCGTGGGGAAGCTGAGTTGCACAACCATTGAGGTGCGCGGATACGTCGGTCGGCATGCGGGCATGCGAAAGGTGCTTAGAAGGCGCCTGCTCTATCCACTGAGCTACGGGGGCTGACCTGCGAAAACGCAGTCATCCAACGCTCGTCCCAGGCACGTGTGGGACGTATGTGGGATCGGGAGATCCCTGGGGTCCGTGGGATACGAGCGCCCCGGCGGACCGAACGTAGGGTCTCACACAATCTTCACGGATCTGCAGACCCCGACGGAAACAATTGTGCGTCTGCTCGACGTTCCTGTTCTTCGAGTCGAAGAGGGAGAGGTGTCGGGCCTGAAGCTGTTCAACACGAATGGCGGCGTGACTGAGGTCACGTCGCGTCTTGCTGCGGTCGAGGGGGATGTGCAGAGCCTGATCGAGGCGCATATGGAGACGATGCTGGGGGTGCGGTTCCTGGCGAGCGAGTACGTGATCGACTGCGTCGATGGCGGACGGATCGACTCGCTCGGGATCGACGAGAACGGCGCGCCGGTGATCGTCGAGTACAAGCGCGGCACGGATTCCGGCGTGATCAATCAGGGCCTGTATTACATGGCCTGGCTGACCGCGCACCGGAGCGCCTTTGAGAGCCTGGTCCGCGACCGGCTCGGGGCTCCAGCCGCAGCCCAGATCCTGTGGCACGCGCCCAGGCTGATCTGCGTCGTCGGCGACTTCACCCGCTACGACGCCCACGCGGTACGCGAGCACCGCCGCAGCATCGATCTGGTCCGCTACCGGTACTTCGGCAGCGAGCACATCGGCCTTGAGACCGTGGTGTCGGTCACCGGCAAGTCGCCTACCGGGGCAAGGAGCCGTCGACGCGCAGCCATGCCACGCCAGCAAGTCAGCCCCATGGCTGATCTGGCCAGGGCCGCCGATGAGGTGCTCGTCGGCCTCGGAGACGGCGTCACCCGGGTGCAGCGCAAGCAGTACGCGGCCTATCAGAGGCTGCGGAACATCGCTTGCCTCATTCCCCAGCAGGCCAAGGTGCTGGTCTATCTGAAGGTCGATCCGGAGACGGTGGATCTCGTGCCCGGCTTCACCCGGAACGTGACGGGGCTTGGCCACCACGGCACGGGCGACCTGGAGGTCCAGCTGCGCACGGAGCGGGACCTGGAGCGTGCCCAGGACCTGTTCCGGCTCAGCTACGCCGCGGCGTGACAGGGCAGGGGAGGAGGTGCATGCCTGGCGTTGTTGACATTACGGATCGTCGCTGTGCTGCCTTTCGACGAGGCGGTCAGGAAGTGGCGGTGGAGTCACAAGTATTCGGCGGATCTCCGGTTTCGGTAACCGGGGATCCGCCGCTATATTGCCGTCCACCTCCGTCAGAGAGCCGGATCCGGCTCTTGCAAGGAGCTAGGCACTCGTCCGGCGTCATGTCCCAGTGCTGCTCCCAACTGCTGCATCGAGCGAATCTGCGCCATGATCCGGAAGACCCGTGGCGACGTAGCGCTGCAGCACTCCGAGCGGTGGACGAGGAACTGGCCAGCCGATGGTGACACCCGTCCCGGTCACGGCGTACGCGCTCACGTTGGCCTGGGACGGTAACGAGCGGTCCCCGCTCCGTTCTCGCCATGACCACACCAGACCTGCGTGACGAATCGCCGCTCCATCCAGGGGCATTCGTGATCGATGGGGGACAGGACCATGGCGTGCTCGTTGAGCGGCTCGAAGGCTTGCGGCCCGGGCTGTCAGTGGTGCGTGGTGGGATAACCGCAGCACCGTTGCCGCTGCCTTAGGAGTCGCCCGAAATGAGCTTGCGTACGACGGCCCCTGCTCCTCGCGAGCCGAAGATGACACCGGAGCGAGCACGGCATCTCGCTCTGGTTAAACGCATCAGGCAGGAGCAGCGAGCTGCCGGGTTACGTCCTGGGGAGGCTCGATGCGGGAGACCCCTGAGCGATGGAGTCAGGCGATGCCGGTCGTGGCCGCTGCCTGGCCTTGCTGGATGCGCACGCCACCTCGACGATGAGGAATGGCAAGACACGGTCGACTACCCACGCGCGTACTTCCGTGACAGCAGCGGAGGATGCGTCCGCATGACGGTTGAGCAGCAGGTGGAACGAAAGCTCTGGGAGGCTCAACCACCGGCCTGCCATTCCTGGCCGTACCTGAGGACCGTGTCCTTGCCCGACCAGGATCCCCTCGAACTGCTTGTCGCCTGGCAGGCAGGGCGATGTGCCGGCTGCGGGCACCCGTTTCATGCCGAGGCGGTGATTGACCACTGCCACGAATCCGGCCTTGTCCGCGGCCTCCTTTGCGCCCTGTGCAACAACGCCGAGGGGACTGCACCACCGCGACATCCTCGATGGCTCAGATACCGGACGCTGCCGCCGACACTGATCCTTGGTCTGCACCTCCCGTACCAGAGACCGGTGCGCCGGCGACTCGTCGAACTCCTCGACAGTGGCCAAGAGCCGGCGGCCAAGGAAGGATGACTGAGCTACACCGCGAGGTCGGCTGGTGAGGTGGCACACCGTGCAGGCCCGGTGTTAGCAACACGGCGGGTGGTTCAGGGCTTTCATACGTTGTCCGGTGCGTCCTACGTCACGATGTGATACCGAGGACCAGAAGCCTCTCCGCTGGCGATACTTAAGGACGGGCATGCCAGAGAAGGCGGCTCACTTGTAGGGGAGGCCGGATGTCGGACCGATGGAAGATTGCAGCAGTCGTACTCACGGTGGCCGTTATCGTGTCAACACCGTTGGTGTGGTTGCTCGATGGGCCCGATACAGGTGAGCTGGTCGGCGCATCCATCCAGGCCGCCACGGGCATCGCAGGTCTGGTCTGGACGATGTGTCACCAAGCCGCTCAGGCAGCAGGCCCAGCTGACATGGCCACAGAGACCGGGACTGCCGAGAGTTCGCTCGGTGGCCACGCCCAAACCGGGGTACGGCGCCCAGGTGGAGCAGGCAACGGCTCGGCTCACGCAGCGCAGACCGGGAACGCCACGGCACAGGGTGCCGGAAGCAGTGCCAGCACGGGTATCGACTACAGCTGATTTTCCAGCCGCTCCAGGGAGAAGGAGACCTGCGTGAAGAAGTGGCCGTCGCGCCGTCGTGCGCCCAGCTCTGGAGCTGACGGTCCAAGACACAACTCAGCGCCTCAGACACCCTTCGTGCGGGCCACGAATACGGGTGACGCCCACGCCCGAGACGGTGGGAATGCGACCACTGGCTATCGCGGCCCGACAACTGGCTCACCCGGCTCCCCGCCCACTCCACCAGCGGCATGGATCCACAACACCGGGAATGCCGCCGCCGGGGCAGGCGGTATCGCCAACACCGGTTACCTGGAAATCGATACGCTCAACATCACAGTGCCGCCTCTCCGAGGACCGGTGAGCTGGCCGATGCAGGTGGGCACTCCGCCCCTTCCAGCTACCGCTCTTCAACCTCGCACGGATGTACGCAATCGCATCAACCATGCCTGGATCAGCCATAACACCATTGTGTTGACCGGGGGCGGCGGCGTGGGCAAGTCACAGCTGGCCGCTGCCATTGCCCGCGAGACCCTCGCCAAGAACATTGACCTTGTGGTGTGGGTGAGTGCCACCGAACCGGAACGGGTGATCGCCCAGTATGCGGGGGCCGCGCACCGTGTTCAGGCTCCTGGTGCCTCCGGACAGGACGCCGAGAGCGATGCAATCGCCTTCCTGGACTGGCTGGCCACCACACCCCGGTCATGGCTGCTTGTCCTTGACGACATCGCTGAACCCGGCGTGATGGGCCCGTGGTGGCCGCGATCCCCCTCGGTGGACAGAGGGCGGGTGCTTGTCACGACGCGGCGTCGCGAGGCCATCCTGTCTGGCGGAAGCCGAACTGTCATCGACGTCGAGCCCTATGCGCCGGACGAAGCCAGCGCCTATCTTCGTAGCCGCCTCTCTGCCGGTAGCGCTGCCCACCTTCTGGACAGTCAGGCGGATCTCCTCATCGAAGAACTAGGCCACCTGCCGCTGGCGCTGTCGTACGCCACCGCCTACATGATCAATGAAGCGGTGCCCTGTACGGTGTACCTGCGTCGGCTCACTGGTCAAGGCCCCCGGCTTGAGGAACTGCTGCCGCCTCATGCCGACACCGACGGCTATGGACGGCACGTCGCAGCGGCTCTTCTGCTGTCACTGGACGCGGCCAACTCTTCTGATCCCAAAGGACTAGCTCTCCCCGCCATCCGTCTGGGCGCCTATCTCGATCCCGCCGGGCACCCCAGGACACTATGGACGAGCACTGCGATCATCGAGTACCTGAGTGCCCACCGGGCGACCCCGCCGCAATCGCTGACTGCGGCAGTCAGCCCGGACGAAGCCCAGTCAACGCTGAGACTGCTTCACCGCTTCGGGCTGCTCGTCGACGATCCTGAAGGCGGACACCGATCAGTGCGGCTGCACGCCCTGACCGCGCGCGCGGCCCGGGAATCCGTACGCCCAGGGGAGCTACCTCCCATCGTGACAGCCGCCGCGTACGCGCTGCTGGAGGTATGGCCGGAAGAGGACCACATGGCCCCCGACCTGGGAACTGCCCTACGAGCCAACGTCGACACCCTCGCGAATTGCGTCGGGGCCCCAGGGTGGTCAGCCATCGTCCACCCTCTGCTATACCGTCACGGCACTAGCCTTCTTGAGGCTGGCCTGTATCCCGCCGCACTCGATTACTGGCGTCGCCTCACCTGCCAGTACGAGCAATTGCTTGGGAAGAACGACCTCGCGACACTGTCAGTGCGCGACAAGCTAGCTACCGCCTGTTGGCGAGCAGGTCTTCTCGAAGAGGCTGTAGATATCCATCGGCAAGTCGCGAAGAAACGTAAACGGCGATTGGGGCGCAATCACCCAGATACTCTCGCGGCGATCGGAAATCTTGCAGTTTCCTGCCGGAGTGCCGGAAATGGCGACAAGGCAATCGTGCTACTGGAGCGCAATGCAATAAAGCTCGAGAAGGTACATGGGGGCGACTCGCCGGAACTCCTCAACTGCCTTAATAATCTCGCTACGGCCTATGGTCACGTGGGGCAACTGGGTCCTGCAATCGAAATTTTGGAAATAGTTTCCGCGAAATATGCACTAGCTCTGGGGTCGCGCGACCCTGCGGCCCTGCTTGCTTGCAGCAATCTTGGCGCGCACTATCATTTGGCAGGTCGCAATCATGATGCCATCGAAATGCTGGAACAATCTGTCGCCGGATTTGATGAGGTGTTTGGTGTCAACCACCCTGAAACACTCACTGCGTCCCTGAATCTGGCTTCCGCCTACCAGGCGGCAGGGCGTTTGGGAGAGTCGATTGCATTTGAAGAGCGAGTCGCCGATGCCCGCGAGTGGCAACTCGGTCCCGATCACGCTGAAACTCTCAATAGTCGGGCCGCTCTGGCCCGCTCCTATTGTGCCGCTGGCCGTATTGATGACGGTATTGCCCTGATGGGTGATGTCGCCCGTGGGTTCGGGAACGCGCTCGGGCAAGATCACCCTGAGTGTCTTACCGCCTACGCGAACCTCGCTGTCGTCTACCGTCAGATCGGACATGTCGGTGAGGCGATCGAAATTCAAGAACGGGTCGCTGTCGCAATTGAGGAGATGTTTGGAAACGGGCACCCGAACGCGCTACTGGCGCGCGGCAACCTGGCCACCAGCTATTGGGATGCCGGGCGGCTTGCTGAGGCGATTTCAATCGAAGAGCAGGTTGCGGATGCCTGTGAACGCCTGCTAGGGATCGATCATCCTCTTACGGTAAATGCCTATGGGAACTTGGCGGTCTCGTACCGGAGTGTCGGCCGCCTTGCCGAATGTGCTGCAATAGAAGAACGATTTGAAATCATTATTGAATGATCGGTGAACTTCTTCAGCGTTGCCGCTCCAGGATGGGGACGGCTTTGGCGATTGTGCTGGCCTCCGGCGTGTGGCTCTTGAAGTCTGTCGAGCATCTCGTAGAGCAGCTCCGTTGCCCGCCCGCGCTTCATGGGCGCTCCTCTGCCGTACACGGCCGCTGGTTCGACCCTACGGGCCAGATGCTTGGGCGAGGGTGCACCGAAGAGTGAAGGTCCTTTCCCGAACGGGAGGCGCTGAGCGCGGTCACTTCGGTCATCCGAAGCGCGGCCCAGCATCATGGCGGAGGGAATGATGGATACCGCGATGATGCCACAGTGATCGTCCTACTGCGACACACCATCTGAGGGGAGTTCAACGCCTGGTCTGCCGAGAGGCCGGCAGCTGAACTGTGCCGGACGGGTCACCGATGCTGGCACGGCATTTCGCGACGCCGAATTCATCACGAGCGTGCCGTACAAGATGGGATGGGGCAATTAGTTGCCCCATTCATTGAGGTAGCCGTTTGCGCCAGGGCGCCGATCCTATGGCGTCCGGACTGGTGAGCCGCCAACGCAAGTTCTGTGGCTTTGGGCGAAGGCTCAGCGGAGTCGGCGGGCTGGGCGCCCGGGCCGGTGGGGGCAGCGGCGGGTAGCTTCGCATTCGCCGGGGGCGGCTGCCGGGGCGCACTGGAACGGGGCCCGTGATGGCGGGTGCCAGTGCCGTGTGCGAGTTCTGTAGCCAGGTCGGCGATCGTTGAAGCCGGCGCGTGGGGTGAGGCGTGCAGTGCCCAGGTGGGCTGGTCGACGCTTGGGCCCGCCCAGATGGTCCAAGTGGCGAGGGCACTGCTCGGCTTCTGGGCTGCGAAGACGTCGAACTGTACCCCCGCGTCCTGGGACGGGTTCGGCCAACGGATGAAGCGCCCGTCGACCGTGTGCTTCCAGCCGGCTTCAACGAGCGGCTTGGTGGCGCTGGTGACCGACTTCTCGTCCACGGCGCGGCCGATGGCGGTGTCCCATCCGTCGCCGTCGGCGAGGTGGTCCAGCAGCTCTTGGAGCACGGGGGCGGGTGTCGCTCCTGTCGCGGTGAGGTGCCACATGCGGTCCGAGACGGGCGTCTCGTATGCGGCGATGGTCCAGGCGGTCTCGTGGGCGGGGGCGTCGTGGGTGCGCTCGATGCGCAGGGTCTGGGATTCGTGGATGGCGTGGGTGGTCTCGTCGGACCAGGTTCTCCACTTCGACCAGTCGCCGTGCGTGTCGAGGAAGTCGTCGAGGAGGGCGTCGTGGTCGCCGGGACCGGCGGCGTAGGAGGGTACGGTCTCCGGCTCCCGGCGCGGAGGTTTGGGCTCGGCGGGTGGTGTGCCGATGGAGGTCCGGGCTTCTGCAGCGGCACGCTCGGTGTCGGTCAAAGGTGCGGGGCCCGGGCGCATGGTGTCGCCGTGGAGCCGCTCGAAGGCGACCAGCGCCTGGGCGGGAGAGTCGAAGGTGCGGGCGACCTGCCGCAGGTGGTTCTCGCCGTGGAGGTAAACGCTCTTGCCGGTGTTGAGGTAGGTCCCGACCGCGACGGTGGTGTGGCCATCGTGGGCGTGGGCGTGGATGAGGAGGAGACCGTGACGGATGTCGTCAAAGATCTTCTGGGCCGCGGCGGAGACCTCCCGGATCTCGGTGCGGGTGCACCAGTGCATGGGGTAGTCGGCCCATGTCCATTCCTCGTCGATGGCTTCCCGGAGCCGGGGCGTGATCTCGACGGCGATCCCCGAGGCGATCAGTTCCCGGGCGGCGTCCTCGGCCCAGTAGGGCTCCTCGTGGTCGATGCGGGCCAGGACCAAGGTGTTCTTGGCGACAACGTGCCAGTCGGCGGCTTCCAGGCCCATGTGCGGGATGTGGGCCTGGGCGCCGGTCAGGGTGGCGATCACGGCGCTGGGGTGCGTGGGGTGGGTATCGAGGCGGACGTGCGCGTCGATGGATGCCGGTGTCACCAAGAGGTGCTCTTTCTGTCAGTGGCCGGATCATGGGTCCGGCCACCGGCGGGGTTGAGGTCAGCGGGTGAGGCGTGCGGTGGGTGGGGGCGGAGCCGTGGTCCGCGGCGGACCGGCCCGGGGCGCCGCCGTGGACGTGGTGCGCGGGGGCCGGCTCTCCGGTGCGGGTGAGGTGGCGTGCTGCCACCGGCTACGTACGGCGGACAGTCCGGCGAGCGCGCGGCGGCTTCCGGTGATCAACTGGTGCGGGGTGTTGGCCTGGTCGTCGGTCAGTACGCCCAGCCGCAGTCCAACGGCGTGCGCCTGGCCGAGCAAGGCCCGCCGCACGATCCTCTCGCCCCAGTAGTCGGGCAGGCCGACCGGATCGGATACCAGCGCCATCAGGTCGGCTGCTGCGACTTGTTCGGTGAGCAGTTGCCGGTGCTGGGCCTCCCAGACAACCGTCACCGGATCAACGGCGTCACCTCGGCGGGCGAGGGCGGTCAGGCACCGGTAGAGCTCTCCGTGCAGGGGGAGCGCGAAGTCCTCCGGCTGCAGCCACCGCATGAGGTGGAGGTCATCCGGGTGGGCGGTCGCGGTGGCGAGCAGCAGACGTTCTTCGTCGAGGGCTTCTTCGCCGGCCTCCCGCGGCGGCGGCGGCGAGGCGGGAGTGCGGGGCAGGGAGCCGGGGTGTGCGGCGAAGCGCGTGGCGAGTTCGTCGAGGTAGCGGCTCAGGGCATCGGCTTGCGCGAGGACAGTGGTCGCTGGGCTCGGCAGGGTGGTGTCGGTGGCGGTCTGGCACAGCCGGTCGGCGTGCTCGCGCAGCGTCCGGCGGGCGTGACCCGCGCGGACCATGCCCGCGTACGCCGTGGCGTGCTGGGGCCGGGGGCAGCTCTGGATGAGGGTGTGCAGGTAGGAGGCGGTCAGCCCCGGCGCTTCGGGTCGCGCCTTGCTCAGTACGGCGTCGAGCCAGGTGGTGTCGTTCGCATGCTCCTTCGGGGTGGGGGCCGGGACGGTGCGCATGGCGGTGAAGAGCACGCTGTGGGCGTGGGCGCCGAAGTGGTGCGGCTCCAGGAGGCCGATGGTCTTCAGGCGGTGGGGTTCGAGCAGCACGGCGCCGAGCAGGGCTTGCTCGGCGTAGTGCACGGGCCGCGGCGGCGAAGGGTCGTACGGGTCGTCGCTCTCGGGTGGGTCGGGAGTGCGGGACATCAGACGGCCAGGGTGAAGTCGTCGGGGGTGAGGGTCTTGCCGAGGTGCGGGGCGAGAAGGTGGGCAGCGAGGCGGGGCGGTACGGCGTTACCGATCTGGCTGAAGATTTGGCCTTTGTTGCCGGCCCAGGGGTAGTCGGCGGGGAACGTCTGAAGCAGGCCGGCCTCGCGGGCGGTGATTCGGATGGGAGCCGGAGGACCAGCGTCACCGGCAGGCGTGGCGGCGGGTTCGGCGACCCAGGTGCATTCGTTCGAGCGGTGCCCGAAGAACAGCGTGCCTGCGGGCTCGGACAGGGGCCGCACGGTGGCGTTGGTCTGGTTGTTGCTCCGCAGGTACCAGGCCCAGCCGGGCGCCGGACGGGAAAGGTCCGCAGGCGGATCGTCCCGGGCTTCGGGCCTGACGGCCGGTCCGGTTTCTTCCCGGCAGGGCGGGGGTGTGACGCTGTCCGGGTGGGGGACCCAGGTGCCGCGTTCGCGGGCGGTGGACAGTGCCTTTCGGGAGCCGGAGGGGAAGGGATCGGCGCCGCCGCCCGGTCCGCCGCCGGCGCAGATGGTGGGGACGGGCCGGGTGGTGGCGCCCCAGCCCAGGGCGTCGGCCATGCTGACCCAGCGGTCGCGGCCCGGCCCGAACAACGAATCGGGCTCGGCGATCCGGGCATGGGTCGGGGCCGGAGGCTGCGCCGTGCGGACCCTGGAGGCAAGGAGGATCGCGCGCCGCCGTGTCTGGGGAACACCGAAGTCAGCGGCGTTGAGGATGCCCACCCACACGGAGAAGCCCCAGCTGCGCAGGATGGCCGCGTACTGCTTCCACAGCGGCAGGACGTCTGGCACCTCCTCCATGGCGACCCACTCGGGCTCGCCGACCGTGTGCAGGGCGTGGAGGTAGCGCATCGGCTCTGCGGCGAGCAGGGAGCGCTCGTCGCGGCAGGCGGTGAGCAGCCGCTCGCGGGTGTCGCGGCCCACCGCGAGGTCGGCGACCGCCTGGTGGACCAGGGGCTGGTCGATGAGCCCGAGGCGTTTGCCGGCCGTCGACCATGCCTGGCACGGCGGGGACGCGATCAGCCCGCGGGTCCGGCCGGTGAAGGGCCACGTCGGATACGTCGCCACGTCGGTCTGAATCGTCAACTGCCCAGCGGCAGTACGGGTTTTGCAGGCCCACTCGTCCCATTCCAGGCCGATGTCCTGGGCGCCGAGGACGCTCAGTGCTCTGCTCCAGCCGCCCGGCCCCGCGAAGAGGTCGAGGATCAAGCGGCCAGCCCGAAGTCGTCCTGCGCCGTGTCCGTACCCCCGCGGCAGGCCCAGGGCGAGCAGCCATCCGTCACGCCGTTCTCCAGCTCGTCGGCCTCGCCTTCGCTGATGTCCAGGGCAGCCTGTTCGGCAGCGGTGACGTGGTCGATCGGCGCCTGGATCAGCGGGACACGGGAGCGGTGCAGAAATGCCTCACCGAGAAGCCGGTTACCGGATGCGTTGGCGCGGGCGTTCCCCTGCCGGATGGCCGCGTCGAATTCGACGACGTCCGCCCACTCGGACGGTGACGTATCCCTGATGTGCCGCCACTGCGCGTTGCCGTGGAACGGGCACCCGAGGCACGACGACTTCGGGGTGTCGGCGAGGTTGAGCGACGACAGGTAGCGCACGCAGTTGGCTCTGCTCCAGCCGAGGTCGATGAGCGGGTGCCGGTTGCGCATGTACTTCACGTCCGCGTCCTTGGCGCGGTGGAACTCGTCGGTGGAGATCCCGACCCATTGCTCGACGAACACCTCGCGCGGGATGCGGGCGGGGTAGGGGTAGCCGAGGAGTTCGCGGACCTGCTTCTTGATCGGCTTGATCTTGTATTCGCCCGTGCACTGCCGCCGGGTCATACCCGGCCTGCCGTCCTGGTTGAGGATGTGGAGCGGCATGGAGGCGAACCGGTGCTGCGGGTCGAGAGCGTCGTCGCGGATGTTGCCGGTGGACACCCGCAGGACGGGGATGCCCGCGGGCGCGGCGATCTCCCGCTCCAAGCGGTCGAGGTGCGCATAGACGGACTGCGGTTCCCAGCCGGTGTCAGCGAAGATCGCGTAATCGACCTTCGGGAGGATCCCCTCGGCGGAGAGGGCGAGGAGGGTGCTGGACTGAACTCCGGCGCCCAGGGAGAGGACGCGGAATCGGGGCTGATCGGAAATGGTCTGTCCTGGAGATGGGGAAGGGGGCACGCCTCAACGGAGCTGGTGCGTCAGTGGGTTGGGCGGGGCCAGCCGGTCACGGTGTATGGCGTGGCAGAGGGCGGGGATGCGGTCGAGGAGGTCGATGGCCGACTCGATGAACTGCTGCGGTGACGGGCCGATGAGGACCACGCGCGGTGACACGGCGTCGGCTCGGCGGCGCCGGTTCTCCACGGCCCGGGCGAGGGCGGCGGCGAGTTCGGCGCCCGTGTCCTGGGCGGCCTTGGCGAGGTGCGCGACCCGTTCGAGGAGCAGCAGATCCGCGGACGTGGGGTGCGGCGTGTGCTGTGCGAGGGAGCGGAACAGGTACAGGGCGGTGTCGGCGAGGTCTTGGGTCTCGGTGATCCAAGCGGCCAGCGCGGATGCGTCGTCGGTGGTGCCGGTGCGCAGTGCCCGGTCCAGGGCCAGGGCATCGGTCTTGATCCGGTCGAGGATCTGAGCCGGGGCGGAATGATCAGGCACGGGTCTCCGTGGAGGTGGGGGTGTGCAGGGCCTGTGCGAATGAGGCAGCCACTTCGGCAGCTCGACCGGGGGAGGTGGCCAGGGCGCGCACGACCGGGGTGCCGATGACGACGCCGTTCACGACCGGGGCGACGCGCGCGGCGAGGGCAGGGGTCGAGATCCCCACGCCCGAGACCACGGGCAGCGGGCTCGCGCCGCGCAGGCGCCGGGTGAAGTGGCCGAGTGCCGGAAGATCGAGCGCCCCTTGGTAGCCGGTGGCCGCCGTGCTCGCGGGTGCGTAGAGCCATCCGGAGGCGCCGGCCACCGCCGCGGGGAGGCCGGTGTCGGGGGTGGTGCGGGGGATGAGGCGCGGGGTGTGAAGGCCCACTTCCCGCGCGGCGTCGTGCCAGCGGGCCGCCTGGTGGGCGGGCAGGTCGACGACCATCACGCCGGCGGCACCGGCATCGGCGAACAGGCGGGCCAGGTACTCGGGGCCGTGGCGGCGGACGGGCTCCCAGTAGGTCATGACGACGGTCGGTCGGAGGCCGGCGGCATGCTCGACGGCGCGGACGGCGGCATCGAGGGTGTCTCCGCGTCGTAGGGCACGGTGGTAGGCGGCCTGGATGACGGGGCCGTCGAGGGCGGCGTCCTCGGTGGCCAGGCCGACCTCGAACAGGTCGGCACCTGCCTGCGCGAGCTGGTCGAGGTGACGGCGCTCGGACGTCACCGGATGGATGCCGGCGGGGACGAACACGCCCAGCGAGCAGCGGGGTTGGGCGAGGAGGGTGTGGAGGGGATCGGCAGTGGTCAGGGTCGGGCCTTTCCCGGCGAGGCTGTCGCCGGAGGTCAGCGGCGGCGCCCGGCCGGCGGCGTCGGGGGCGCCGCGGGTGGGGCGGCAGCGTGTCGTGGTTGCGGGCCGGGCGGCTCGGGCGCGGCAGGAGGGCTGGTGAAGGCGGGGGCGACGAGGTCGAGGGTCTGGGCGAGCTGCTCGGCCTGGTTGTGGGCGTCACGGAGTTGCTCGGTGACGTCGCCGGGCAGCCGGTTCCACTTGGCTTGGTAGCGGTAGTGCTGGATGATCTCAGCGGCGTTGCGCAGCTGGTCGGTTACCTGCCGCAGGATCGCGGTCTGCTGCTCGGGTGCGGTCGCGGCGTGGGTGGCCTGCAGGAGCGCGTCCAGGGTGGTGGGCAGCGGCTCGTCGCTGGTGGGGAGGCCGAAGAGGTCGGCATGCAGTGCCTGGGCGAAGCCCGTTACGGGTCCGCTTCGGCCGCGGTGGCGGTACTCGGCTGGGGCCTGTCGGCGAGCGGCAAAGCTGACGGTCACGTCGCGGGGTGCGGCGCCGGGGCAGAGCTGGCCGGCGAGGGCCTGGGCGAGATCGTGCGCCGTCAGGGGTTCGGAAGGCGTCGTGGACTCCGTGAGTTGGTCAGCGGGCCGCGGCGCGTGCCGCGGTCGCGGCTGGGCGGGCTGGTGGGCGTGTTGCGGCGGGTGGGGTGGAGCGGGGCCGGGCGAAGGAGGCGGCGAGGTCGCGGCGCCCGGCTGTGGTGAGGTGGACGCGCTCGTCGCGGAACCAGTCCGGGCAGTCCTCGCGCTTCACCAGGCCGCGGCTTTCCAGGGCGCGGATGGTGCTGATGCTGACGTGGAGGTCCTCGCGGCGCAGGTAGGGCTTGTCGCCGGTGATCGCCACGTCGCCGCGCGCCACCGCGCGCAGCGTGGACTCCTGGGTGCGGGTCAGGGCAGGCGGCCGGTACTCGGGTACGAAGCCCCGGAGGCGGCGTTCGGCGACGAAGAGTTCAGCGGTCGCCAGGGCGTCTGAGGAGCCCAGGGCAGTGAGGCTCGCGGCAAGGGTGAAGTATCGGCCGGCTCCGCGGCGGGCTTCCTGCTCGGTCACGACCGCCAGGAAGCCGTCGCCCAGCTCAACGGGCAGCCCCGCGCGGGTGTCGTCGAGGAGGTCCACGGCATCGAGGAGATGGTCGGCCGAGTCGGTCGCGAGATGGGCGAGTTGGCGCACGCGTGCGTACACCGCGTGGATCGCGGGGCTGTGGTACATCGGCTGGGCGGTGAGTGTGTCCGCGATGTCGAGCGCGGACCGGGCCAGGTGTTGTGCAGATTCCGCCTGGGCGTTCAGCAGGGTGGTGGGGGTGGGCCCGTTGAGCATGTGCCGCTGGTGAGCGTCGGTGAAGCGGGTGAAGTCGGATGCCAGGGCGAGGAGTTGCTCGGCGGGCTCAAGGGAGGCGGTCTTCTCGGTCAGGTTGGCTCCGGGACTTGGGGAGTCAGCGACGCCGGCCGGGGCGGCTGGGGCGGTCGAGCTGCGCGAGGGCGTGATGGACGTGGGGATTCACTGCGGCTCCGCGCACTGGCGTGATTGAGGCGCTGTTTCCGTGCAGTGTGCTGAGGGGGATGTCGGCGTAGGCCCGCTCCACCGCCATCGGCGCGGCCAGATGGGAGAAGAACTGGCCGATGAGGCACTCAGGGGTGTCTTGCGTGAAGGTGGCGAGCGGCGCGCCCTCGAAGTAGGCGTGTTCGGCCTGCCAGGTGATCTCCTCGCCGGGCGTGTGCTGCAGTCGGCAGTACAGGTCGGGCGAGGTGAGGACGCCGTCTTCGGCGGACCAGTCGTTCAGCTTGGCGAGCTGGTCCAGGGGCATGTCTGTGATCGGGATGCGGTCGGCGTGACGGGCATCGCCGAGCAGCTGCGGCAGTGCCTGGGTGACGGCGGCAACTGCCTCCAGAGGCGCCTGTCGGCTGAACGTTGCTTTCCAGTACGGCTCGTGGTGGGCGACGGTGAGCCACTGGCCGCGCGGGTGCAGCGGGGCGAAGCCGACGAACACGCTGGCGTCGGGACTGTCGATCGTGATGTGCCCGGTGGTGGCATCGTGCTCGTGCTTCCATCCGAACAGGTGGATGAGGGGGCCGATCACGTCGGCGATCCGGTTGCCGGCGCCTGCCATGTACCGAGGCGAAACCATGATCCGTTCATCGTGTGCGTACGGGCTCATCGGCGTCCCTCCCGCTTGGCCGCAACCGTGGGGGTGGTGGTTGGCACCGTGGTCGCACTGGTGCGGGCGCGGTGCTGGGCCAGGGCGCGATGTCCCTCGGCGGTCACGGTGATGCCTCGCCCTTGGTAGAGCGGTGCAGAGGTGTCGAGGTGGACGAGGCCACGCTTGTCCAGGGACTGGAGCGTGGCGGTCGTGATGAGGGTGTGGTCGGGTGTGAGGACGATGGCCGAGTCGCGATCCCGCGTCTGCATCGTTGTCCCGACCTTCGCCAGCGCCCGCAGTGCCTCGTACTGGGTGGAACTGAGCTTGTGGGAAGCCTGTTTCGTAGTGGACGGACTGCGTTCGAGGCCGCGGTCGATGCCGCTGGCCAGGTAGAGGCAGTCGGCTTCGCACCCGGCGAACTGGTCGGCGGCGTCGGCGAGGTAGCTGGCCATTTCTGGCAAGGCACGGGCGCGGCGGGCACGGCGGATGCTGTCCTCGTCCTCGTGCGGTCCGCCGAGGCCGATGCTGTCCAGAGGGTTGGCCGCCACTGCGCGGGCGAGGTCGCCGCTGGCCAGGGATGCCCCGGAGACGACGGCTCCGAGGGCGTTCAGCGTGTGTCGGCTGCCGGCTATTCCTCATACGGGCTTCCGTCGAGGGCGGCGAGCCGCAGGAGCGCCTTTCCGACCAGCTCATGGCTCTTGAGGGCGAGGGGGGCGAGCTGTCGAAGCGCTTCGGGGCCCGGTGTGACGGCAAGGTCGAGTACCTCGTGGTGGAGGGTTTTGAAGTCGTCGGCGAGGCTGCGCAGATGGTGGATCTCTTCGGTGAGATCGGTGGATGTGGTCAACAGGGGACTCCGGGGACATGCCCTTGTGAAAGGGGGCGGGTGCGGTTGTTCAGTGGGCTCGGCGTGAAGCGGTCTGCTCTGATGTCGCCACCGGGGGCGGGGGCGAGGGGGACGGAGGCCGTGCTGGGGTGGGCGTGCGAAACGTGCTACGGGCCTCGTCGATGCCGAAGGCCGAGACGACCTTGGCCTTGGCCGCCGCGGGCGGGACGGCCAGTGCCGCGCTCTGGGAGGCAGACGGGTTCGAGGAGCGCGTCGGTGCCTTGGCCTCGAACTGAGAAGGGCCGCCGACACGACGCAGCTCGTCCTCCGAGTCGGCGAGCTCCGACTGCGCCGAGCTGACGAAGTTCGCCGCGAAGGCGAACCGGTCGGCCAGCTCGTACGCCTCGTCGTCGAGGTAGATGCGCTCGCCGGCGCTCTGCAGTGCTTCCCGGACGCGCTCCAGGGCCCCGTACTCGGGGTGGAGGAGCTGGTCGACCGCTTGCCGAAGGTCCTCTCCGTTTTTGGCCGACCTGATCTCGTCGGTGATCTGGAGAAGCGCGGTGCCGGCGGTGTAGGACTCAAGCGGATTCGCCGGGGTGCTCATCCGGGCTGCGTCCAGCGAGGGGCGAGGTCGACGCCGTAGCGGGCGGCGCGAAGCATTTCGGCTGCGTGGCTGGCGATGGCGACCTGGTCGGCGACCTGCGTGGGGGTGGGAAGCCGGTGGCGCCGGTCGTGCCAGCCCTGGATCTGCTGGAAGCCAGCGCGTCCTTCGCCACGACGCTCATCGAAAGTCGGATGGGAGGTGGTAGCCAGGAGCCCCAGCTCGGACGCGATCCGGTGGCATTCGGTCGGGAGGTGGAAGGTGTCGCGGTAGCCGTGGTGCAGGCCGCTGTCCTCGCGGGCGAGGGTGGCCACGACGTACACCTGCTGGTGCCAGGGGCGGACGAACTCCTTGGCGTCGCGGGAGCGGACGGGCACCAGGTGCAGGCGAGCCTCGCTCATGCCGCCATTCCGAAGTCGGACTGTGTCCGTGCCGTCTTGGCGATGGCGCGCTGGGTGATGGCCTTCGAGACGCTCTCGGAGGCGGCGGAGATCTCGTCCGCGCCCGGCTGCAGGTACCAGGGCCTCATGTCGAGACCGGCAACTCGCATGCCGGTGGCGAAACAGAGCGCGGTGCCCTTGGGAAGGGCGCGGATGGCGTCGGCTGCCAGAATCCGCTCCTGCCGCATCGACACGCTGGTGGACTTGCCGGACTCGGAGTGCGAGGTCGACGTGCTCTCCACGTCGTGGTCACCGACCATCCGGCTGAGCTTGTCGGCGAAGTCGGGGTCGTCGATTCCGGGGCCGACGACTTTGACGGTGGCGGCCGACCACATCGAGTCCATGCCGGCATCGCCCCATACCTGCTGGCCCTGCCGGTAGGACTGCAGGATGGTGATCGGGATTATGCCGCGGCTACCCAAGTGCGAGTACAGCTGCGGGAGATCACTGATCTTGCACACGTTCGCGGCCTCGTCCAAGATCGCCAACATCGGCGGGTCGAGCCGTCCGCTGGTGCGTTCGGCGCGGGCGGTCGCGGCCCGCATGACCGAGTCCGCGCATGCTGCGATGAGCGCGGAGGCACCGCCGCCGCCGTCCTTCGACAGCAGGTAGAGCGTGTCCGTGCTCTCCACGAACTCCGACGGCTTGAACTCGGCGATGCCTTCCTGCGGGGTGACCCACGCGGCGATCTCCGTGTTCAGCAGGGCGGCTGCGTACTGGCGGGCCGTTTCGAAAATCCCGTCGCGGGTCTCCGGTGGTCCCTCCACCGTGCCCTTGAGCTGAGCGGCGACCGCGGTGTGGCCGTGGTCGCGCAGGATGTCCAGCGGCGTACGGTCGGCCGGGAAGGCCAGCCACTGCATGATGTCGGTGATCGGCCGCCCGTCCAGGGCGGCGGCAAGGAGCAACTGGGACAGGATGTTGCTGCCGGCCTTGGACCAGAAGTCGCCCTGCTGGCTCGCGTCTACGGAGGCGGCGAGGAAGTGGCCGGCGAGCCGGTTGGCGCCGTCGAGGGTCTTTGCGTCGGCGAGGGGGTTCCACCACATGGTGCGCTCGGCATGTGCGATCTGCTGCGGGTCCATCGACCACACCCGGCCGACCGTCGCCCGCGCGGTGATGGTGGCGGTGTAGGCGTCGCGCGCCGCCTTGTTGGATGTGAGCAGGACGGGGCCGGGGGCGCTGAGGATCGAAGGGATGGCCAGGCTGGTGGTCTTGCCGGAGCGGGGCGCCATGATCGCCACGGCGACGTCCTCCCAGCCCATCCGGACCTCGTGCCTGCTGCCCTGCAGATCACCGAGCAGGACCCCGGTGTCGGCGGGATCGATGTGCTTGGCGTCCTTCAGACTCGGGCGCAGAGAGCGGGCCTTGGCGGTCACGGCCTTGGCCAGGAGGGGCTGGATGTCCCTCTTGCGCGCCAGCCCGGGGACCGGCTTCGTCTTGCCGCCGGAGGCGCTCTTGCGCCGCGACCACAACCAGGCGCCAACGGCGGCGAGGGCGAGCAGGACGGCGATGGGGGCGATACGGGTGCCGAACAGCAGCGCGGTGCGGTCGAGATCGGGCCACAGCTGGTCGGGGTGGAGGAGGGCTCCGAACGGCTGGTAGGGCGCCGAGGGGCCGGAGTGGGTGAGGAGGGCTGCGGCGTTGCCGCCGAGCCAGGAGAGGTTGGACAGGGGGACGGCGACGGCGAAGATCCCGAGGAGGATCTTGAAGGCTATGTCGTAGCCGTCGTTCGAGGTCGGTGAGGGAGAGGAGGGCAAGAGGGAACGTTTTTCCAGGGGGTGGGGCGTCGATGGGGGCGTCAGCGGGTGCGCCGGGGCGGCGGCGCTTTCGGTGGCGCTGGTGCGGGAGCTGGAGGGCTGGACCGGTCCGCGAGGGCCTTGATGCGGTGTTCGAGAGCGAAGCTGACCTCGGCAGCGGGGAACTGTGTGGTGGTCACGCGGGCGCGGCGGCGAGCGTAGGCAGGGACGTGGAGCGGATAGGGGTCTCGGGGCAGCGGGGTGTCGTCGGCGAGTGCGCGGGTGAACGCGGTGATCAGATGTGCAGGTGTATCGCCGCTGAGGTACGCGCTCCAGATCAGGCCCTCGGGGTCCTCACTGACCGCCGTCTTGGCGAACCAGCAGTCGGTAGCACCGTGGGTGAAGTGCTCGATGGTGGCGAGTCCGTCGGGGGAGGTGAGGCCGTCATGGTCTTCGTGCCAACCGGCCTGGCGCAGCAGCGCATATGGATCGGGTACGGGCGCCGGGGCCGCGGTGGCCGGGTCGGTCAGAGCATCGGCGAAACCGGCGATGACCTCGACGGGAGTGCGGGCGCCGAAGCTCGATGTCCAGGCCCGCTGGTCTCCGACAGGGGCGTGCTGGAGGGACCACCACGGGCCGTCGGGGTCCGGGGCGAGACGCAGCAGGGCCTTCTTGCCGGGGCTGGTGAGCACCACGCGCGGTATCAGCGGATCGTGTTCCGCGCTCCAGCCGCAGGCGCGGTGCAGTGGGGCGGTGATCCACGCGGGATCGCCGCCGCCGGCCAGGTAGCGCGGGGCGATCAGATCGACAGCAACGTTCTCGGGCATGCTCACCTGCGCACCGGGGTGGTGTGGCCGGCCGACGCCAGTGGTGCGGAGGCTCGCACCGGTGGGGTGGTTGCCAGAGGTGAGGGTGCCTGCTCGGCGGCCCGGTGGATTTCGAGGAGGGCCTCACCGACGCAGGTCCAGTCGTTCAGAGCGTGCCAGGCTTCGGAGTTCCGCTCGGCCCGTGCGTCGTCGTATCGCGCGGTACCGGGGCGAGCGGAAGGGTGCAGGCTGTCGCGGGTGACGAGCCATTCGTCCTGGAGGACGTTGAGCTGGTCGAGGGCGGATTCGAGGCGGCCGAGCTGCCAGGTCCACCGGGATTGAACGGCCTTGGCAGGAATACGCTGCAGCTGCGCTTCGGCGGTGGCGAGAAGCTCCTTGGCGCAGGGGCGAATCCGGTTGAACGCCTTCCAGGTATCGGCATCGCGACGACGGGCACGCCGCCCGTAGGCATCCTCGTCGTGGGGCCAGTCGTCGAGGTCGGTGTGCTGATCGGAGTAGGCGTCCCAGTCGGCGAGGATCTGGTCGCTCTCATGCAGGAAGGCAGCCAGCTGCTCCAGGCGATGGTGGTGGATCTCGTGGGGGGATGGGGACAAAGGGCATCTTTCTGAGAAGTTCACCGGCCTCTTCCGGCGGGGGTGGGCCGGTGATGGTCGGTGGTCAGCTGCGGCGAGCGGGCCGGTGCGGCGTGGGTAGCGCTGGAGCAGTGGCGACGGCCGGCCCCTGCGAGCGGCGGGCGGCGCGTGCCCGTGCGCGCAGGGCATCAAGGCGGGTGACGTGCGCGTCGACTACCTGCTGCGGGGTGAGCGGGCTCGGCTTCTGGACCGCGCTGTAATGGGCGGTGCGGTCAAACATCGCACGCTGGAGCGGGGCGGGGTCGGCAAGCGCGGTGATGAAGGCGCCCACGAGGTGGTCGGGGACGCGGGCATCGAACCAGGCGTGCCAGATCCGGGGGCCCATTGGAGTCCCGTATCCCGGCTGGCAGGCTTCGACGCGCCAGAACCCACGAGAGTCTTCCTGATCGGTACGCCGCTCTACGTGGCACATGCCGTCGGCGGAGGTCGCGGTCGCCTCGTTCAGCAGCCACCCCGCAGCCACCAGGGCGTGGAATGGGTCCGGTTGCTGGGCCGTCGGCGCGGCGATGAGGGCGTCGGTGAGGCTGGCGAGGACCTCGGCGGGGACGAGTCCGCCGAATTCGGCGTACCACCCTGGCTCGGTGTCGGTGGTCTCGGCCCGCAGCCGCCACCAGGCGGAGGTAGCGGACTGCGGGTCGAACTCTAGGCGGTGCCGCATGTCCGGGCTCATCAGGGGCTGAGCGGATCCGACGTGCGGGTCCATCCGGCTGTAGCGAGACCGTGGGTGACGTGGCGGCCGTCGCTGGGGCCGGCGAGGTGACGGGGAGAGGTGTCAAACGGGATGCGCCAGGCATGCGTGTCAGCGAACGCCGCGAGTTGCCTTTCGCTCACCGGCACCGCTAGGCCCCCGTCGCGGTCGAAGCGCCACTCCGCCGAAGGGCGTGCAGGCTGTCGAGGGTGTAGTGGAGGGTGTGCTGGTCGGTCTGCTCCCACGCGGCAGTGCGCAGGTCCTCGACCAGCGCGTGCGCGGCCGCGCGATTCGGGATGTCCGGGTGGGCGAGGACGACGCGGGCGAGAGCGCGCAGGGTGTCGCCGAGCTGGATGGGCAGACCCGTGTACTCGTCGAGGAGCGGTTCCATCAGGGCGAGTGCCTCGTCGAGGCCAGTGTCCTGGCGCAGGTGCTCGGTGAGCTGGGAGAGGGTGTCGGTGGCGGCGCGGATGGCACCAGCGGTCGGCGCGGGCATGGATCTCCTCGTGGATGCGGGGTGTTTCAGCGGTGGGCGTGGGCGCTGCCGGCCGTCGCGTAGGGGCCAGTGGTGTGGCGCCGGGGACGGTTGGTGGCCCAGGAATTGCGGGCCCAGGTGGCGGCGCGGGCCGCGGTGATCCGGGCCTGCTGCCACGCGCTGAGCTGCGAAGGCAGCACGGAGACGGAGGTGGTGCGGATCCGCTGTGAAGGAGGGACGTGGCCGAGAGGCCGCATCACCGGCTGCGGGTCCGCGAGGGCCGCGCTGAACGCCTGCACGAGATGCATCGGAGTGTTCGGAGTAAAGGTCGCCTCCCACACTCGGCCGTGCTCGTTGCGGACGCCGGCCCACCAGTGCGCTTGTCCGGGGGCGGACTGGTGGAAGCGGACGAACGCGTTGCCGTCCGGGCTGCGGGCGGTGACATGCTGCCCCTGCTCCATCTCCCATTCCTGGGCTGCGAGCGGGGCCCACACGTTGGGGGCGTGCGCGGAGCGGGGCTGGGTGAGCGCGTCGGTGACCCCGGCCACGATCTCGACGGGAACCTGACGGCCGAGGGCGGCATGCCACGCCTCGTGGCGGGCGGTCTGCCTTCTGCTGATCGTCCAGCCGCCGGGCTGGGTGAGTGGGTCGTAGCCGATGCGCACGGACTTGTCGGGGCTGTCGAACACGATGGGGCCGCCGGACTTGGACTTGTCCCGCCAGCCGGAGGCGCGCAGAAACTCGGTGACGTGACGCAGGTCTCCGCCTCCGCCGAGGTAGCGCGGCTCGATGAGGTAGTGCTGCTGGGCCTGCTGACCGTCGGTGCCCCAGCCGGACCACTGCTGGTTCTTCTTCACCGGCGGCGCCTGATGACCATGTCGGAGGCCACTGGCTTCACTGCCACCGCGTGCTCGGCGCCCGGCGGCCGGGCCAGGCGTCGGATGTCGTCGGCGTGCTCGTCGAGGTCGAGACAGATGTCGTTGAGTTCGTTGGCGGCCCGGCCCAGGGCGAGCCACACCTCGGGCGGGAAGGAGCCGGCCTGGGCATGATGTCGGGCGAAGCTGGAGCCGGTGGCCATCAGGCCGGTCGCCCGGCCGAGGATGCCCTCCTCGGCGTCGAGGACCGTCCCCAGGATCTGGGCAGCCTGGCGGGGCGGGGCCTGGGCGAGATGCTCGGTCAGCTGACCGAGCCGGTGGGCGATGTCCTCGGCGAGGGCAACGGCGTAGGGGGTGGGGTCGGGCATGGTTCTCCGGAGCGCAGGGCAGGGCGGTTCAGCGGCGGAGTCCGAGGCGGCGGGATTCATCCAGGGCGCCGTCGGGCCGTCCGGTGGCGAGCGGGGTGCCGCGGTCCCGGACGACGCAGGCGTACAGGTAGCGGCGGAAGAGGAAGGCGGCCAGGCGAGGCGTGCGGCTGGCGTTGATCGATGGAGGGGTACCGGACGGGGGTGTTACGGAGACTCCTGACTGTGTGCGGGTGGGGCCCCGGCCCGGGCGGGCCGGGGCCAACGGTTATGCGGTGCGGCGCTTCCCGGGCCGGGCCGCGGGGCTGGGGGCTGCTGGTGCGGCCGTGGCGGTGGGCGAGGGCCGGGCGGCGCGTATCTCGTGGACGGCTTCGCGGTAGGCGTCGGGGTCGAAGAGGTCGTCGGTGATGTTGACGAGGTATCCGGCCATCAGCAGGGAGGGGACGGTGCGGGTGGCGAGTCGTTTCTGCTCGTCGGGACCGAGGCGGTCGGGGACCTCGTGCCAGACGTAGACCGGGCCGGCTGTCGTGACGGTCTTGCGTTCCAGGCCGAGCTGGTCGAGCAGCGAAAGCAGTTGTTCACTGGCTCCGGTGGGGGTGTCGGCGTGGATGGCGTCGGACAGGGGCCGGCGGTAGATCTCAACATCGGTGCCCTCGTCGTCGGCGCGGTTTCCCACGTCAAACTCCTCTCGTGGCAAGTCGTTTCGTCGGTGGCGCGGCGGTGGGCCGAGCCGGGGCGGCTGTGGGAGCGCGCCGGGCTGGGGTCTGTGCCGAGGGGTGGGCACGGGCGGCGCGGTCGCGGATCTGCTGGATCTGCCAGGAATGGCGGGACAGGCTGCTGGTGGTGTCCATCAGCTGCTCGGCCAGGGCCGGGTCCTCGCCCGCGGTCTCCGCGCGTTGGGTCCATGTCGCCCAGGTGCCGATCAAGGTCTGCACCAGCCGAGGGAGCAGACCCTCGTGCGGGGCGGCGATCTCGGTCAGCACCGCGGCGACCTCGCGGTCATCGACGGCTGCATGGGCGCGTTCGGTGATCTGGTCGAGGTAGCGCTGCGCGGCCTGCCGGTCTCCCTCGGGGGCGGTGAGGGTGTTGAGCGACGGGCGAGGTGGACGCTGACCCCGGCCAGCAGGAGCGCGTGGGCTGCGGCGGTGGCGCCGGCGCGCTGCTGGTCGACGGGCAGCGAATGCGGCTGCCGGTGGTAGGGGCCGCGCGGGCCGGGAGCGGAGATGAAGCCGCCGGTGGTCTGCAGGATCCCGGCCGCACGCTCGTCGCCGCCGATCGCGACCACGAGCTGGGTGCGCGGATCGCGGGTGATGGTGACGTACTCCAGGACGAAGAACCGCGGTTCCTCCTCGCGGTCCACGCTCACCGGGTGCGGGTGGAGTGCTGGACCGGTGCGGGGGCGGCTGGACTCGTGGTTTCCAGTGCGGGCCGGGACGGGTGGCGCATGACGACACCGATGTCGAGGTACGCGAGGCGTGCTCCGGCCGCGCGCACGCAGCGTGCCTGGTGGGCGGTGTCGTCGCCGGACAGCACGAAGGCCATCTCGCGCGGGTCCCAGGTGAAGCCGCTGTTGCGCAGGGCCGTAGCGGACTCCTGGCTTTCGGATGTCGCGGCCAGGAGCCCGTCGCCGAACCACGTCATCACCACGCGCTCCGGTGCAGGTGTGGGTGCCTGCGGGGGTGGTGCGGGGTGGTCGGCGTTGTGCTGGACCTGGGCGAGTGCCTTGTCGTAGCGGGGCAGCAGGTCGACCGTGATGTCGTCCGCCGCGCGGAAGGGGTCGTCGGGGACCGTGATGCCGTCCGGCTCCCGCACGCCGCGAAAGGCTTCGGGGGCGAATCCCGGCGGGGCCATGGCGGCGACGAGGTACTCGTCGCTGTGGCGTGGGCGGCCGATGACGTACAGGCGGGCGCCGTCTTCGCGGGTCAGCACGGCGTCGTGCTCCAGGACGATGTCGGCGATGGCGCCGGAGACCATGTTCATGTCCCAGACGTCTTCAGCGAGGGAGAACTGGTCGGGGTACGCCGCGTGCCGGTGGTATTCACTTCGCCACTGGCCGGGTAGTTCGTCGGCCAGCGCGGTGGCGAACGACTCCAGATCGCGGTCTCGCAGTTCGGGCAGGTCGTGCATGTTCTCCTCGTGCAAGGGGGCAGGGTCAGCGCCGGCGTCCGGCCGCCGTGAGGGAAGGGGGCGCAGCGGCGATGCGGGGCGCAGGCGGGCAGGCGCAGACGGCGGACGCTTCGTTTTCATCGGGTGGAACTTCGCCGCTGCAGGCGATGCGGTGGGGGTGGGCCTGGTGGCGGTCGGCGAGTTCGGTGCGTGTGTGTTGCAGGTCAGAGGCGATGACTCCCAGGCGCTCGCTGGCCAGGAAGCGCAGCCGGTTCGCGTAGTGCGGGTCGGCGCCCTGGCCGAGATGCTGGTAGAAGTCCGCTGTGGCGGTGAGGACTTCGTCCAGGGCGACCAGGATGCCGTCGTGAGAGGCAGTCAGCTCGGAGAGGACCTCGGCGACGTCCTCGGTGGTGGATGCCTCCCGGATGCGGTCGGCGAGGTGCGCGACCTGGCCGCCGAGGGAGAGGTAGTGCGGCTCGCGCAGGATGGTGTCGAAGGCATCGTCGCAGTCGACGTGGTACTGGACGGCACGAAGACGGGCGACGGCCCGGGTGGCGAGGCGGATCTCTTCGCCCTTGTCGAGGCCGGTGGGAAGCCGGTGGTAGCGGTCGTGAGGGCGGGCGATGGGAACGAACGCGGTGCGTTCCAGGATGCTGTGCGCCTCGGGGTCGCCCCCGCGGGCGAGGACCTCCCCGGAGTCGTCACGCCGGAGGGTCAACTGGCGCTCTGCCAGAGCCAAGAAGAAACACCTTTCTGTCTGGAGGGTCAGCGGGCATGCCCGGGTCCGGGCGATGCAGGCGCGGCGTTCGCCCGCATCGCGTGAGGCGTGAGGCGTGCGCGCCCCGGCGGGTTGACGGTCAGCAGGCCGGCGGCCGTGGCGTCGAGATCCTGCTGGATGCCGTACAGCCGTCGAGCGATCAGCTCCAGCTGGTGTGCACTGGCGGGGCCGTCGGCGCCGGGCAGGTGGTCGAGCCGGTGGGCCGCCTGTTCAACGAGGCCGCGCACGGTGGACAGGGGCCCGGTGCGCTCGGCGGCGAGTTGTCGCAGCAGCCCCGCGAGTTGCGCGGTGGCGTCGGCGGTGTCGGTCTGCCGGGTGGCGCGCTGAGCGAAGCGGGCCTGCTGGATGGCCTGCTGCGGATCCGGGCCGGTACGGGGCGAGATGAGGCCCAGCTCGGCCTCGATGCGCCGGCTCTCGACGGCCAGGAGCGCCAACAGCCGGTGTGGCTGGGTGGTCCAGGTGTCGTCGGGCCGGATGAGGTTGGCGAGCAGGTCGAGACGGCCGGGCTGTGCTTGAACGGCGATCCAGCGGCAGCCGTGATCGTCTCCGGGCCGTTGGATGCCAGCGGTGCGGGCGAGCCTGTGGGCAATCTCGGACCACTCGGGGCCGGTGAGGCCGCGGTCGTCGGGGTGGAGGCGCACGTCCGCGTGCCAGATGGCCCGGCGGTCGCCGTGCGGACTGACCGCGAACGGATGCTGCCAGTTGGGGTCGTCCAGGTGCTCGGCCCATTCGGTGGATGTCCAGGTCTGCTGTTCGTCCAGGGGGGTGTAGTAGTCCAGCCCCGGCCAGTGGGCGACCACCGTGTGGTCGGTCAGGCCCTCTCGGTCGCTGATGGGACGGCCGAGGGCTTCAGCAAGCGGTTCGGAGGGCGTGATGTCGCGCGGATTGACACGAATGATCATGATGGGGTGGGGGGCGAACGGCGGTGGATGAGTCGGTCCAGGTCGTGCGCGGCGGTGATCAGAGCGTGTTCGCGGACGAGGTCGGAGTGAACGGCCAGCTCTCCCGGCGGCAGGAGTTCCAGGGCCCGGTCGATCGCCGCGTGGGCCTGCCGGTACTGGCCCTGGGCGCGGTGCGCCGACGCCTTGCGGAACTGCGCGACCGCGTCGTCAGCGCCCTGGTCCGGCAGCCGGTCGACGAGGGCGAGCAGCGTGTGCGCCCGGTCGGGCAGCAGGCCGCCCAGCCATACCCCGTGCAGCAGGACATGCAGCGTCTTGGGGTGATCCGAGGCGGTGGCCAGAACCCGCTCCATCACCTCCAGCCCATCGGACCGTGACTGCCCCAGGCGCGCGAAGGCGTACAGCGCCCAGCTGTACGGGTCCGCGTTCAGCACGCTCAACGGCACCTGGTTCAGCAGGGATTCAATGGTGCGGCAGCGGAAGTCATAGCGCAGCGTGGTCAGGTAGAGATGGCGGTACGTCCGCCCGAAGACCGGGAAGTTCGCATCGGGCCCGTGGCCGATGACGTGCTCCGGGCGGAGCAGAGCCAGCGCACTGTTCCCGGAGGCGCGAGCCTGCCAGGCGACATTGGCGCAGATCTCGGCCGACTCCTGCCAGGTTGCTTCCAGATCATTCAGGGACTCGGCAAGCCGTGCGGGCCACTCGGTGCTGGCGACCGTCTCGACGGCGAGCGACGCCGCGCGGGCCAGGGCCCCGGTGCGCCCCGGCCTGGGCGTCACGGGCGTCACTTCCCACCTCGGGCGTCGGCGACGTGCACCACCTGGTTGAGGTCGGTGGCCGAGTACCAGCCGCAGTCGACGTCCCCTTCAGCACCGGACAGGCGCGGTACCAGGTACGTGCGCAGCGCCTGCTGGTAGATGAGGCAGTCCGGGCACCGGCTGGAGAGATGGACCAGGTAGCGCGGGTGCGCGGTGATGTACGTGCGCTCGCCGCCGGCCCGGTCGTACAGCCGCCAGCCGTCCTCGTCGGTCGGAGTGTGCCAGGAGGACGTGACAACCTTGTAGGCGTCGCCCCACAATTCGCTGCCGGAGGTGCCCTTGAGGATGACGACCTGGTCGCCGGGCCGGAAATGCTGGTGGGTGATGTCCCTGTCGGGGGTGACGATGTCACCTGGGGCATGCGGATGGCGGGACACGGGCAAAGCGGGGTTCCTTCCACGAGGGCGGGGAGGCGGTGGGAGGAACAAGGATCCGGAGAATCCCCGGTTTCGGTAACCGGGGATCGTCGGGTATAAGCCCCGTGACCTACCGGAACGGGTTCTCTGTTCCGATGTCGTCGGACGTGGCTGCGTCCAGGAGTTCGGGCAGGTCAGAGCCCCCGGCATCGCGCTGGTCGATCCACCAACCGACTCGGGTGACGGTGCGGATCTTGTCCTCCAGGACGGCCCAGTCAGCTTCGTCCCAAGTGCCCTCGCTCACCAGGGCGCTGTACGCGGCGGTGACGAGCTGGTGGCGGGAGCGTTCACCCCAGTTCAGGGCCTTCTGCGGGCCTTCGAGCGGCGGCATGCCGAACTTCTCCGCCCATTCGGAAGCGGCCTGCTGCTCCTCGGCGCGCTTGGCAGCCAGCCATGCCTCCTTGGACTCCGTGTCGGAGTCGCGGTCCGCCTTCCAGCAGTCGGTGCATGCGCGCCCTTCGAGCCAGCGGGCGAATCCGGCGCGCCGGTCGGCGGGACGGTCGGAAAGGTCGTGCTTTATCTCGTCTCCACAGCTGTGGACAACGGTCCAGGTCTTCTGGACCCCCGGGGAATTCCGTTTGATGGGCGTTACGTTCGAGGTCGGGCTGCTGGTCTGGGGCTTCAAATCGAGTGCCTTTCGTTGGCGGTTGGGGTGGTGGCCTGCGTCGTTGCGGAGGGTCGTGCATCAGATGCACGATTCATGCGGCGGACGGAGGTGGTCTGGAGTGCTTGGCGGTGGTCTCGGGGACGCTTCCGCCTTCTGCGTCGTCTCAGCGTGTCCTGCGGATGGCGTCTGTGGCCGCCGTGGCGATGGCGACGGGAGCGCTGGAGGGCTGGGGCAGGTGCAGCAAGGTGGTCCCCGGCAAGTGGCGGGACTCCGCGGTGAGGGTGAGCTGGAGTACGGCGCAGCCGGCGGTCGTGAGCTGCTTGACGCGGGTGACGGCTTGAGCGGTTTCGTCGCTGCCGTACCGGGCGTCGGTGACGATCACGAGGAGGCGGCCGGCGCCGGGGCGGCGGAGTTCGAGGCCGTGGTCGAGTGCGTCGATGGCGTCGCCGAGGTTGTGGTGGCCGCCGTTGGCGTCGAACGTCGTCACGCGCTCTGGTGCTCGGTGGGTGGGTCGGGTCAGTGCGGTCAGGTGCCTGTCATAGGCGATGGTGGCGGTAAGGGAGTCGGGGTCGGTCAGGGCTGCTGCGCGTGCCACGATCCAGGCAGCGGACGCGACGGGCGCGCAGGCGGCACGCATGGAGCCGGAGACGTCGACGGCGATACCCACACGCAGCGGTGGGGTGGGGGAGTTCCGGCGGCGGGTGTGGGTGAACGGTTCCGCGGTGGGGACCGACCCGGCCGCGCGCTGAGCGTCGCGGGCGAGGGCCGCGCGCATGTTGAGGCGGCCGGGAGGGGTGGGGCTGGTGGTCCGCTCCTCGGTCCGCTCGCGGTAGGCGGCGGCGCGCAGGGCGCGGCTCAGGCGCGCGGCGGCACTCTGCTCGGCGGCGGTGGGCCTGCGGGCGCCGGTGACCGGGTTGCCGTAGGGCGCCGGTGTGCCGTCGGGGGTGACGGTGGTGCCACGGGTGTTGAAGACCGACTTGGCGGTGGCGGCGGCTTTGCGTCGCTGGCCGGCCCGCTGGGCGCGGTCCTGAGCCTGCGCCTTGGACTTCGCGGCCATGGCGTTGGTCGCTGCGGCCTGTGCCGCGAGGTCGGCGGCGTCGGTGGCTGCCGTGCTGTCCATGACGACCCCTACGGCGCCGGACAGCAGATCGGTGAGGTTCTCCGGCACGGGCAGGGCGGGGGCCGCGGTGTCCAGAGCGTCGCACCATTCTTGGGCGTGCGCGAGCATGGTCGTGGCGTCGTGGTCGGCGCACTGGTGGGCTGCGGTCCAGATGCGGGTGAGTGTGGCCAGCAGGTCTGCGCCCAGCACCGTTTCGCACAGATCGGCGACGGCCCGGGTCTCGCCGGCGTCCAGGATGCCGACGTCACGGCGGCCGAGGACCAGGGCCGCCACGCCGGCGGCGTGCTCGATGCCCTGGAGGGTGGGGTGGGCGATGTCGGGCATGACCAGGGTTCGGGCACTGGTGCGCAGGTACGTGCGGTCCGTGGGCAGCGTGATCAGGTGTGCGCCTTCGACACGGCTCTCCTCCAGCAGGAGCGCGGCCTCGACGACACGGGGGTCCGCTCCGGCAGGCTGCGTCCAGACGGAGTGGGCCGCGTGCGCGGCCTCGTGGACGAACACTCCCCAGGCGGCGGGATACCGCTCCTCGTCGCCCACGATCCGCGGATTGACCTCATGGGGCTGGAGCGGGGCGAACAGGCCGGCGTCGAACTCGACCTCGCCCAGAGTGGGGAAGAACGCGGCCGGTGCGCCGCTGCGCGTGCCGGGGCGGCAGGTGACGAGGAGGTCCTGGCGGCCGGAGAGGGCGACCAGCCGGTCGCCGAGTTCGGCTCCCACGCGCAGCCACGCGGCCGGGGAGGAACGGGGCTGCGCGGGCGGGGCGCCGTCGTCGTCCCAGCGCGCGAGGTCGGCGTCGTCGTCCGGCGCGGTGGCGGGGGACTGGACGTGGTGGTGGGCGCTCATCGCGCGTGGCCCCGGTGTGCGGAGCCGGTGCTGCCCGGGGGCTGCCGGGCGGCTGAGGCGGGGAGCTGCTTGCCGAGGGTGAGGGGCGCGATCTTCTTGACGCCGGCAGCCTTGATGACGGCAGCGGCGACGGCGTCGCGATCCTCCACAGGAGCGATGCCGACCAGGTTCGCGAGCGCGGCCTTGGTGCCGAGGACCGCCTCGGTCTTCTGGTAGCTGAGCAGTTCCCGCAGTTGGGGGGCCCAGCCCAGCTCGCCGAGTTCGACCTGGTGGGCGAGGTGTCGGGCGACCCGGACAACCCGTGCATCGATCCTCAGCGCCAGGGCGAGGTCATAGTCCGTGCCGATCTGGATCTGCACGCTGAACCGGCTCGCGAGCGCCTCCGTCAACACCGCCCCGTGGACGCCGGGATTGTGGCCCGCCACCACGTAGAAGCCCGGCTCGGCCTTGATGGTCTCGCCCTTGTGGGCCTTGACCTGGATCTGCCTGCGCCCGTCCATCGCGGGATACAGCGCCGCCAGGACCTTCGGTGAGATCAAGGTGGCATCGTCGATCAGCAGAGCGCGGCCCTCGGTCATCGCGGTGACCAGCGGACCGTACTGGAAGACGTAACCTCCGCCGTCGGCCTGCGTGTACTCGCCGATCAAGTCGCCGACCGTGGTGTCGCCGTCACCGGCGACGGTGAGCAGGTCCGGGAACGCCGCCTCCACCAGACTCGTCTTGCCCGTGCCCGGAGGGCCGTAGAGCAGCACCGGCACGTCGGCGTCGCGCAAGCGATTCAACGCCTCGACGTCGGGCAGATCGGCCAGCTCCCGGGGGTGGTAGAGCTGGCCCCCCGCGCGGCGGATCGGGCCGGTCTGCTTCGGCGTGGTTGCGGCGGGAATGGTCGTGCGGGCCGTGGCCGCCTGGGCGCGGGGAGAGTGGGTGCCCGGTGGGCTGATCACAGCGGTCTGCGCGGCTGCGGCGGTTTTCGCGTTCGCGCGGAACTCCGGTTGTCCGCTTCCGCCTTGGTCGGCCTCGCCGCGTCGCACCAGGGTGAGGGCGGCGTTGCGGACGGCGCCGTGGGAGTGGCCCAGCTTCCTGGCCATGTCCCCGATGGTGAGCGTGTCCGCCGGCCGGTCGGCCAGCAGTCGGGCCACCTTGGCCCGTAGTTCGCCGCCCTTGGTGCGCGCTGGACTGGTAGGCGTTCCGGGTGTGGTCAAGACAAGGTTCCTTCAACAGGTGCGGGTGCGAGCGGGGTTGGCGATGCGCTGGAGAGGCTGGCCGCTCTCGGAGCGGATTACGGACTGTGCCGACATCGGCGACCGGGCCAACCGGGGCGTACCGTCGGCGCTCACCGGCCGACCGAGGGCTCGGTCCAGGTGCAGGGGATGGCCGGCGACGAGCAGCTCGCTGGCTGCCGAGCAGGCCCGTGCGTCCGCTCCGTACCGGGTTCCGTCGCTCGGCAGGCGCAGCCTGGCGTCTCTTCGAAGCCGGCCTGGAGCAGGATCCGCCGGGCGGCGGCGTTGTAGCCGGTGGTGGTGATCTCGCCGGTGATGGTGTGCCGGATCGTCATGAACGGCTCTGCTGGTGCTTCGGGCAAGGCGGATCTCCTATCGGTGGTGGCGGGAAAGCGGTGGGGTGTTGGGCGAAGGCGAGGCGGGCCCGGAGCTTCCAGCACATCAACGGTGCGTGGCTGGACCACGAACGATGGGCAATGACTGCCGACATGCTCCAGGGCGGGCCTCACCGCCCCGCAGCTACCTGACTCGCCATTCCGCACGTTCTGATAGCCGGGTGTACCAACAACGGCCATGTACGGGATCTCCATGTGTCGGGTACGGCACGGGTGCCGGTGGGTTCAGGTAGTGGGGCGTGTGTGGCGCTCGGTGAGCTGCTCGGCGGCGAGGTCGAGCAGGTCCACTTGGCGCCGCCATGTGCGGCGTGCGGCGGTGGCCAGGACGGTGTCGATGCGCGGGTCGAGGGTGCTGACGGCATCCAGTCCGGCGGCGCGGGCGACGGCCAGGCGCAGCTCGGCATCGAGCCAGGGCCAGTGCTCGGCGGCGGGCACCGGGGTGTTGGCATCGCCGACGGACAGACGGTTCAGGTAGTCGCCGCCGGCGGAGAGGATCTCGGGCAGGGGGATCTCGTCGGCGGCCATCCAGCGTCCGTGTTCCAGCAGCGTGAGGAGGGCACAGCGCAGCAGGGTCATCTCGTCGCGCCCGGGCACGGTGCAGATCGGGCAGGCGTCGTTGTGGCAGTTCCAGGCAGGTGCGGTCGTGCGGGGCATGGCAGAGGGCCTTTCAGTGGTGGTGGGGTGTTAGGTGATGCGGTGGCGCCCTTGGGCGACGAGCGCCTCGGTATCGGTATGACGACGGTGACGTCCGCGACCGGCCGTGCTGCCCGTGATGGACAGGCGCTGTCGGGCGCCGACCAGGGTGGCCAGGGTGAAGGCGGCGCCGACTGCCGGAAGGGCGGCGCCGATCGCGGGATGCTCGGCACAGAGCCCGGCCAGAGCAGTTCCGGCGGCTTGGCCGGTGCCGACCGCGGCGATCAGCCAGGCGTATGCCTCGGTGGTGGTGCCGGCGGGAGCCAGCGCCTCCACCATCAGGAGGGCGCTGGTGATCAGCGAGGTGAGGAAGACGCCCGGCAGCGCGGTGAGCGCGGTCGCTGCCAGGGGCGCCGGGTCAGTGGCGAGTGGCATCCAGGCGAGGGCGAACAACGCTGCGGCAGCCAGGAGTTGACTCCGCGGCTGGCCGGGCCAGTGGCGCCGGCTATGCAGGATGCCGCCGAGGAGGCTGCCGGTGGACAGCGCGGCGGGGATCAGCCCGGACAGCAGAGCCATGCCGTGGCGGTCGGCCACGGCTGCAGCCCACACGTTCATCGCCCCCAGGGCGAAGCCGACACCGCCGACGGCGAGAAACAGCAGCCGCAGCCCGCCGTGGCGCAGTGGCCCGACGAACCCGTCGGCACGCGAGGCGGAGGGCCGCCACGTTCTGGACGGAGCGGCGCTGAGCACCATGACCGCCCCGAGCAGTCCCAGCACCGCGGTGACCGTCATGGCGGCGCCGGGGCCGTGCAGGGCGGACAGCGTGGCGACCAGCGGGGGCCCGGCGACGTAGATCAGTCCTTGGGCGCCGGTGTCGAGCGCGAGGGCGGCGCGCCGGCGCTCCGGGTCGGGCAGCACGGTGCTCCACAGTGCGCGCAGGTTCGCCTCCAGCGGGGGTGTGCTCAGCCCCGCGACGACGACCAGGCCGGCGGCGAGCGTCGGCTGGGCGCCGGCGTCGACGTGCGGCAGCAGCAGGAGGCAGGTCGTGGTGACCAGGACGGCGGCGGACGTGACGCCGCCTTGCCCGCGCCGGTCGACCATCCGCCCCAGGACGGGCTGGCCGATTGCGCTGGCCAGCCCGTACAGCGCGCACACAAGTCCGCCGGATGCGAGCGATCCACCCTGCTCGGTGACCAGGAGGAGGATCGCGACGGGGACCATGCCGTGGGGCAGCCGTCCGGTCAGAGTGCCCAGCAGCAGTCGGGCGACATGCCGCTCGGCGAGTAGCGGCCGGGAGGAGGTGCGGTCCGGCGGGCAGCTGGTACGGGAGTTCAACGCGGTGTGCTTTTCGTGATCGTCGGGCTGGGGCGGAGAAGGTGGAGGTTCAGCGGGGGCGTCTGGCGGCTGCTGCCGGTGGCACCGGCAGGTCAGCGCCGTTGCCGCCGCGGGGGCGCGGACTGCGCGGTGATGGCGGTCTTCGTGCGGCGCTGCGCCGATGGCGTGGACACGGCGGGCGGGGTCGCACGCAAGTTGGGGTCGAGGTCGACGCTGTAGCGGGCGGCGGTGAGCATCTCGGCTGCCCAGATTGCGTGTTCGTTCTCCCAGGCGCGCCCCAGGTCGAACGGCAGCCGGATCCAGACGCCGCGCAACTGGGGGTAGGTGTCGAACCCGGCATGCTTGAGGACGCTCGCGGCGAAGTCATCGACCGGACCCTCGACGTCGACTTCGCCCCCCTGGCCGCGGGTGATGCGGATCGGCCCGTTGCTCATCGGCTCCGCCCGTTCCCGGCCGTCTGGTCATGGCAGGCCACCGGCACGGCGCCGGGCTGGGGCAGAAGCTCAGGGAGGGTGGCGGCTGGAGCGGTGCGCTGCTGCGGGGAGCGGGTGGCCGCGGCCTGCGCGATGCGGCTGCGGCGTTCCATCAGCCCGTTGTGCACCACCGGCTGCGGCGGGGAGGAGCTGTGGCCGGGGTCGAGGCTGTGGTCAGCCTTGACGTCGTAGCCGTGGCGCCGAAGGTCGTGCACGGCCTGTCGGGTGCGGCGGATGCCGTCGTGCTCGGGGTGGGTGAGCCGGTACAAGCCCGGGGTGCCGGGAATGGGCTCGAACTGTTCGCGGACCAGGAACCAGTCGGCAAGGTGCGCGGGGATGTTCGCGGTGGCGGCGGCCACGAAGCCGTGGTCGGGATGGGCGCCGAAGCGGAAGTGGTCAGACAGAGGCGAAGTCCCTTCTGTGAACGGTCAGCGGTGTGCTGCCGCCATGCGGGGTGACGGCGGCAGCGCGGTGCGGGCGGCGAGTAGCCGCGGGCTGGGCGCGGACAGTGCCGCCGCCCCGCCCGGTACGGCGGCTCGGGCCTGGCGCTCGAACGCGTCGGCATGGGCGAGCCATGCTTCGATGGCCGGCAGGACGGCGAGGCCGAGCTGCCCGCGGACCTGGCTCCACTCGTGGTGTGACAGGGCCCGGGGGGGGCGCCCACGGGTCGCGGCGCAGGTCGTTCCACTGGTTCCAGACGTCCTGGCAGTTGGCGACGGCCTCGCGCAGGCGGACCAGGGCCGCGGCGTCTTCGGGCCAGGGAGTGGCAGCGGGACGGCAGCGGGTGAGCAGGCCCGGTGCGTGTTCGAGAACGTCGTGGAAGGAGAGCCAGGCTTGGTCGGCGAAGCCCCGTTCGAAACCGGCGAGCAGGCGCGGGTCCTTGAGCGGCACCCCGTCGCTGTAACGGCCGGAGTCCTTGATCGCCTGGAGTGTCTGGTGTTCTTCCCGGATGCGTTCCAACGCTGACAGGACGCTGTTCACGTCCCGGTTGTGCAGGGCGCGACGGTAGGCGGGCAGGAAGGTGTGCGAGATGGCGGACGCGGCAAGGCCGGGGGCGGCAGGCAGCACGAAGCTGCGCGGCGTAGCGGGATCATTGCGGACGTCCTCCTTCTCATGGTCGGTGAGCGCGCCGAGGAGGTAGCCGCTGGGGTGGCCGGGCCGCTCGATCAGCAGCAGCTCCGTGCCGGTGCCGTTCTTCAGCACGGACGCGAACGGGATGCGGTGATCTTCGATGGCGCGGTGGATCTCGCCGGCTTCCCACAGCGCAGGCCAGAGGTCTTCCTGCCACAGCGGGTGGCTGTAGATCTCCAGCTCGGCGCTCCACGTGCCAGGCAGCTGGGCGGCGATCTCGGCGCCGAAGTCGCCGAGGTAGGGCCGGGTGCTGGCGATGACGGTGGCACCGTGCTCATGAGCGCGGTGCAGCAGGGCGCTGGCGGTGTGCCGGGCGGCCTGGGCGTCGGCCAGCGAGGCGGTGTACGCACCGTTGGGCAGGCGGCTGAATCCGGCTTCGGCCAGTGCGTGGTTGGCCTGCTGGTACCGGTCGCCCGAGGCGATGGCGACTAGGCCCAGAGTGCGGCTGGTGGAGAGAGTGATCTCGGCGGAAGGGTTGGGCATCAAGGTCCTGATGGGTCGAGCCGCGGGAGGGTGCGTTCAGGCGGAAGGGCTCAGCGGGTCTTCGGGGTGCGCTTGGGCTCGGGGCTTTGCGGCGGTCCGGCGTGGGGCGGCTGCGCCGACAGGCCGGGCGACGGCGATGCGACGCGTTCGATGGTCACCAGGGGCGCGAGGGCGGCGGGGAACGCGAACGCCGTGGAGCGAAGGGTGGGTCGGGAGTCGAGAGTCTCGGCGGCGATCGCGTGCGTGAGGAAGGGGGGTGTCTTCTGTGTGAACGAGATGTCCCAGAGGGGACCGAGGGCGTCCGGGGAAGCGGCCATGTGCCAGGTGATGGATGCGTCTCCGTGTATGGGCGGCGCCGTCGAGTCCGGGCGGCGGCGGACCACGGCGGCGTGTCCGTCACGCGAGATGAATCCGGAGAGCCCGAAGTCGTCGAAGTAGTCCCAGGCGTCTGCGTCGACGTAGAGCTCCAGCAGGCCAGGCTCGGCGCCGATGCCGTAGACGACGTGGTCGGGGTCGGCGGCCAGTTCGGCTGAGAGGGTGCCGATCAACGTGACGACGGATTCGATCGGCACGTTGCCGTTGATGTCCGTCCGCCACCGCTCGGGCGCTTCCTCTTCGGCGCGAGCCGAGATCACCAGGTGGGGGCCTCGGCCCACGGCCTCTTGGTCGTAGCGGATGGTGATACGTCGGCAAGGACTGGTGACGGTCAACGACGAAGCATCGGTGTGCGCGCTCCACTCGAAGTCCTCGGCGAAGATCTCCAGCAGCTGCTGGTGGTCGGTGGGGTGGCTGACGGCCAGATAGCGGGGAGAGATGAGGACCTTCTCCCGGGGCCGCTCCTGGGCGGGATCGTTGGGCATGGGCGCTTTCGGTGGGATGGCAGCAGGGCGCAGAGAGCGGAGCGCCCCAGCTACGTGGTGGAAGGGGCGGAGTCGCGCAAGGAGCGTGACGCGGCGCGCAGGCTGACGCCGAACCGGTGGGCGAAGACTCTCGCCTTCGCCTCCAACTGGGCGTAGGAGTCCTGCGCGGTCATCTGTCCGGCGTGCTTGCGGTACCGGTAGACCGGGACGGGCAGCACGAATCCCGGAGCGAGGCAGGTGACCGCGAGGGAGCAGTAGTCCTCGCCCTGGACGAGACCGCCCATGGGGGCCGCCCGCACCAGGTCGGTACGGGCGAGGAGGGTGGTCGGGCCGAGCGGGATGGTGTCGGCCGGGTCCTTCCAGTACCGCCACACGTCCCCGGCCTCGTGCCGGCCCGGTGGCGTCGGGGGCACCCACAGGGTCGTGGTCCCATCGGCGTGGAGGTCCTGGCTGTATCCGGCGCACCAGCCCACACCGGTCTCTTCCAGTACCCGAAGCCGCAACGCCATGGCCTCGTCGGTGAACGTGTCATCGTCGTCAGCCCAGTTCACGTACCGGGTGCGTACTTCGTTGAGCGCGAAGTTGCGGGCGCAGGCCGCACCGACCGGGCGCGGCAGGGCGAGGACCCGGACACGGGGATCGGCGGCGAGGGAGGCCGGCAGCCGGGCCGGGTCGGCGCCGTCGAGGGCGACGACGGCCTCCCACGGGACGCTCTGGCGGCACAGGCTGGAGTGCATGGCCACGAGGAACTCCATTCGCTCCGGGCGGAGTTGTGTGGCGATGACGACGGTGATCTGCGGGTGAGGGTGCGGGGACAGTGCGTACTCCGGGCGAGCGTCGGTCGGGGACGGTACGGGCGGCGCGAGGGCTATCGGCGGGCGGCCTGGCGGGGCGCCGGCGCTGACGGTTAGGCGGTGGTGGACAGCCGCGCGGTGTTGCGCGGCGGCATGATGGGGGCGCGGGAGTACGGGATCCAGGCGCCCGGGTCGGTGGCGATGCGACTGCGCGGGTCGGTGTCCCACCCGACGACGGGACCGCGTTCCCGTTTCGCCGGACCTCCTGAAGCCTTGGCGATCCTCAGCGGCTTCGTGTGCGTGGCGGAGCCGCAGCCATGCGGGGAGCGACTGCGCTGCGCTGTGTGTACGGGCTGGCATGGCTGCTTGAGGGGGCGTCGGAGGAGCGCGACGCGGTCGGCTCGGTAAGGGTGGGGCGAGGAAGCAGCAGGGGGTCGACTTTGTACCTCTGGCGGACCAATGGCGCCGGGTCGGTGAAGACGCGGTGGAACGCTTCCACGAGAACGGGTGGCGTGGCCGGGCTGAACCGGGCTTGCCAGGCGCGTTCTCGCGGCCCGACGCGGAATTCCCATCGGGTTTGTTCCTCCGGCGGCCGACTCTTCGGATACATGTAGGGGCTGGTGGAGTAGGAGGCCAGGGAGTCGGGTGCCCGAACGTAGGCCACGCGTGGTCCTGAGAAGCCGCTCCATGCGGGCGGGTGAGGAAGATCGGCGAGCTGGTCGTCGTCTGCGGCGAACAGGGTGTGGGGCGACTCGGCGAGTGAGTGAGCCAGCGTGGTGATGACGGCCGTCATCACCACGCTGGGCGCTGCGTCGTCCAGGGAGATGTGCCACAGAGGCGACTTCAGCGGGTGTGTGCTGGCGCTGATCTGGATCGGCGCTTCCGCGTGAACTTCGGGGAGCCAGCCGACCCGGATGCGCAGGCATGGGCTGGTGAAGAGCGCGATGTCGTGTCCGTCATCGGTGTAGTCCCAGCCGTGTTGGAACAAGGCGGCGGTGAAGATTTCGAAGGCGTCGTCGCGAGGGCCGGCCAGGTAGCGCGGGCTCACGAGCACCTCGGTGCCGTCATGAGTGGTGCCGGGTTCGGAGGGTGGGGGTGGGTGAATGAGGGCTCCGCAGGTGGGCGATGAAAGAACGGGTGGACAGAGGACCTTTCTGTCCGTGGGCCAGTTCAGCGGCGGGATGTGGTGAAGGCCGATCAGCGAAGGTCACGGTCGTCGGGGTGACCGGGTGCCTTCTGCGCTGGGTGACGCGATCCGCCGGTGGCCGAGGTTGGCGAGTGGCGCCAGGTGGGGCTTCGGCGGGTCTGGCCGAGCCGCTGGGGAAGTGGTGTGCGTGGTGACTTCGGACTGACGGATCGGGGTGGTACTTGGTCGGTGTTCCTGGCGCGCAGTGGCGTCGTCGACTGCTGTCACCTGCTAGTACGCGTCCGTGTCAGGGCGGAGGCCGCAGCGCGGGCTGCACTGGAGAGTTGTTCGTGCATGTGGTCCAGGTGGCGGGATGCTGTGACCAGGAGCTGGGCAAGGATGGCTTGGTCGACCTCGGTCGGCGCGCTGCGCAGCAGGGGCTCGGCCCCCTGGGCGTTGTGGCCGCCGACGACCCAGTGGACGTGGCCGTTGTCCCAGACCTCGTCGTCAAGGGAAAACTGATCGCTGTGCGCCGCGCGTTGGCGGTACGTGCTGTGCCAGTCGCCGGGAAGGCAAGAGGCGAGGACGGCGCGGACGCGGGCACGGGCTCCTGGGAAGTGAGAGGCAGGGTCACCGATGACGCGATGCGCGGTGAGGAGAAGCGCTGGGGGCGGCCGGGCGGATCGGGGCTTGGTCGGCGTGATGCGCCGGTTGTGCGGTGGCGTTGTCGTGGGCTGTCACGCGCCGGTAGACATGGATGACCTCCTTGAGGCGCTCGACGGCGTCGTTGCGGCGTCCGGCCAGGATGTCGATCTGAGTGGCGCTGTTCTGCAGGACGCCCAGCGAGTTGATCTGCGCCTTCCCGGTGGCGACGCGCGTCAGCGTGGAGGCCGCGTATTGGGCGGTGTCGGTGAGTTGTTGGTGTACGCGGTCCAGATGACGGGCGGCCACGACCACGAGCCAGGCGACGACATCCTCGGTGGAGTCGGTCCTGTGGAGCTTGCCGAGGCGCTGCGGCGATGTGCCGAGAGCCTCGGCCACCATCTGGGAGCCGACGGCGAGTGGGAGAGCGGGGCCTTCGGTTTCTGCATCGGCGGGGCTGATGTCGGAATCGTCCACGTCGCCGTATGTGATGTGGGTCAGCTGGACGCCGTCACCCAGGAGTACTTCCGCTCCGGCTTCGGAGGCTTCGAGATGCGCGATCCGTTCGTATGCGTGGTCGAGGTCCCGGGCGCGCACAGTGAAGTGCAGTGTGCCGTCCTGGGCGACGGCGAAGGAGCGCAGGGGCTCCATCGGGATGGGCTGTGAAGCGGTGGTCACGAGCTCTCCGTTCAGCAGTTCGATGCTCTCACTGCATTCGGGCATCTGTGTCGAATAGTTCCAATTCTGTTCGGTGGAGCAGGTGTTGGACGATGAAAGATCGACCGGCGACTTTCCACAGTCCACGGCCGCGGTTGAGGTGTGCGATGGCATCCATCTCGACGGAGGTCAGGCCGAGCAGGGAGGCCGCGGTATGGAGCTGGTCGGTCTCCTGCCGGTAGATGATGCGGGTGGAGCAGTCGGCGAGCAGACCTTCTGCGAGGGCGCGTCCGCGGGATCCGGCGTCACCGGCACTGAGCAGGTCGCTGAGCCTGTGGACCACCATCAAGTTCGCGATGCCCAGGCCGCGGGAGAGCTTCCACTGGGACTGCATCCTTGCCAGTAGGCCGGGGTGACGCATCAGGCGCCACGCCTCGTCGTAGACGATCCAGCGCCGGCCGCCGCTGGGGTCGGAGAGTGCTGACTCCATCCACGCGGATGCGCAGGTCATCGCCAGCACCAGCGCGGTGTCATCACCGGAGACGCCCAGGCGGGAGAGGTCGATGGTCAGCATCGGCGAGTTGGGGTCGAAGGCCGCCGTGCTCGGGGCGTCGAACATTCCGGCGAGGTCACCGGACACGAGGCGACGCATCGCGTGGGCCAGGTCGCGGGAGGCATCACCGAGGCGGCCGGACATGATGCCGCCGACCCGGTCGAGTTCGTCTGGGTCGTTGAGAGTGGCGGCGATGTCACCGAGGAGCGGGGTGCGGTTGCTCGCGGCGGCGCGGGTGACGACGGCGTCCAGAGCGACATCGAGCCCGGTGTGCTCCATCGGCAGCAGGTCCCGCCCGAGCACGGTGCGGGCCAGCGAGCCGAGCAGCAGCAGCCGGCGCTTGCGGATCTCGCCCGCCCAGTCGGCCTCGGAGACACTGGTGGGCCTGGGTGCCGCGTCCAGCGGGTTCAGCCGGCCGGGCAGGCCGGGCCCCAGCGCGATGGAGGTGCCGCCCAACGCCTGTGCCACAGGCGTCCATTCGCCCTTGGGATCGCACGGGACATAGACCCGGTAGCCGAAGGCGATCGACCTCAGCGCGAAGCTCTTTGCGAGTGCCGACTTGCCCTGCCCGATCACACCTGCGAGGAGCACGTTCGGGTTGGTGAAGCCCTCGACCTTGCCGTACAGCGCCCACGGGTCGAAACAGAAGGACGCTTCGGCGTGGACGTCGCGGCCGATGTAGATGCCCTCGGCCCCCAGTCCGCCCTCGGCGAGGAACGGATACGCGCCTGCTGCGACGGCGGTGGTCATGCGGTGGGCGGGCAGCTTGAGCTTGTTGTTGCGGGAGGAGGCGGGGCCGGGCCGCCCCACGGGCGGGAAGAGGGGCGCCGGCATCTCCTGCTCCTGCGCGCCGGCGCTGCTGGCGGGGGCGGCTGCTTCGACGCGGGCCTTCGCGGATGCCTCGGCGAGCCTCCGGCGGGCGGTCTTCCGCGAGGCGCGGTCTGTGCCGTGCGGGGTGAACAGGGGGCTGGCGGAGGCGCGGCGGGCGCGGCGCGCGGGGCGGTGGCTTATAGCAGGGCGGCTTTCACGTGATGACGGTCTGGACGCGGTGCGGGGTCAGACGCGCGGGGAGGCGCGGAAGATCAGCGGCTTCCGGTAGCCCTTGCCGTCGCCCGCCCAGTCCAGCTCGATGTAGCCGTCGGCGAGGTAACGGCTGGAGCCCGCCTTGTGCTTGAGGGTGCCGGTTTCGTACGAGCCGTTGCCGTTGCTGCTGCTGTGTGCGAGTGCGTTCTTCAGGCCGGTGTAGTTGGCGTACTTCACGACCGGGTCCGTGCCCTTCGCGCTTCGCTTGGTCTGCAGGTGGAAGCGGGCCTTGGCGAACCGGTTCTTCGGGGCCGAGTAGGGGCCGTCCCAGTTGACCTTGGCCGTGGTGTAGACGTAGCCGCCGCTCCGCTTGGCGCACAGCTTCACGTCGAAGTCCCAGTTGTCGGAGTCGGGGTTGAACGACGGGTCGTCGACGGTGTAGCTGCTGGTGGTGCAGTGGTAGCTGGCGGCGGAGGCCGGAGTGGCGGCGGCCAGGGCGGCGGTGCCGGCGAGCGAGGCGAGGATGGCGGCGGTGGAGGTGGAACGCTTCAGGGCGCGCATGTGATGCCTTTCGGAGGTGGGGTTACTGGCTGCAGGGGGTGGTGTGGCCGTGCAGCGGGGTGTTGAGGTCGCTTGGGGTGGTTTTGCGGCGGACGACGTGACCTGCAGCGAGGTGGCGCTGGCAGATGGTGAGGACCGGTGGGCCCTCGGGCAGCCGCTCGGGGTGGCACTCGGTGTCTGCCGAGGTTTCGTCCGCCACGGGCAGGAGGTGGAAGGCGTCGTGCACGGCGGCGGTGGCCTGCCACAGCCGTGTGTGTGCGGTGGCGAGGTGTCGGCCGGCGGCGGGATGCGGCGGTCGGGCGGCCTGGGCGAGCCGGTCGAGGAACTGGTGCAGCGTGGTCAGGTGCGCATGCAGCACATCGAGATGGACTCGATCGGCTGGCGATGCGGATGCGGCGCGGGTGTGGTGCCGGATCCCGGCGCTGGCGGCACGGAGATAGGGGTGCCCGTCACACGGAAGCAGAGGTTGGGTCAACTGGGTGGTTCCTTCTTGACGTGCGTCACAGCAAAGAGCTGGCTGTGACGTGGGTCATGCATGGCGATGCTCAGCGGGAACGGCACGGTGGCTTCGCAGGCTGAGCGGGGATTGCGGCTACCACGGGTGCAGGGGCTTGTTCAGCGAGGGTCCGGGCCTGCTCGTGACGCAGGTCGAGGTACGTTCCGGATGCTCCGGTGCCGGGATGGCATTCTGAAGGCACCAGCCCCGCGTCGGCGTGCGAAGTGTCGGTGTCGATCAACCAGTGCTGGAACGACGGGAGTTGAATGAGGGCCTGGTACCCGTCGATGCGGTCGGTGGCATGGACGACGAATAGCCAGGGGCGTTCTCCGTCTGCATGGCCAGGTCCGTTGACGGCGATGGTGAAGGCACGGCGTACGGGGAGGGTCGTCAGCAGCTCCAGTCGCTTGATGACGGTGTCGAGGGTGTCGCTGGCTTCGATGGCCGACTCGTAGCGTGCGTCGTCGTATTCGGCGTATTGCTCCTCGATGACGTCGCCGTCTGCGTTCTTGTATGCGGCGAGCCGCTGTTGGTGGCGCTGCTGCATTTCTTGCAGGGGCGTGAGCAGCGCGCGGATTTCGTCGGACACATGCGATTCCGGGGCGATCACAGGCCACTCCGAGCGAGGGGCAGGGCACCGAGCGTGAAGGCGTCGGGCTGCTGGTAGTTCAGGCGCCGCAAATCGACCTGGGAGGTGACGGCAGCGGTTTCGATCTGTGCGCACGCGGCGTCGAGCAGGGCGTCGGTGGTGGCGGACACGGTGAGAAGGCCGGTGAGCGCGACGTCGGCGTGCCCGGCGATCAGCTGGCGCTCACGGGTTTTGACGTCCGCGTACTCGACGGAGTCGGCTTCGGAGTCGACCTGCCCGCGACGCGACCTCTCATTGGCGTCGGCGATGATCGCCGCCTTCTTCCGCTGGACGTCGCGCATCGCGGACTCGACCCCCTGGGGCACGTAGATAAGGGACAGGGTGCGGCGGACCCCGGCGGTGAACATCAACCCATGCAGGAAGCCCGCGCTCGTTTCGGTGCGCGGCCAGTCCTCGACCCAGTAGGTGGCGTGCCGCGCGGAGTCGGTGGCGAGCCGGTCGTACTCCTCGATCTGGACCACCGGCCCGGCGGCGGCCGGGTCGGCCTCGGCCCGCCCGGACTCCGACCACTGCTGCAGCGCGGACAGTGCCTTGGGGTCGTAGGCGGTGCGGATCACGGCCGCGATCTCGCGCGCCGAGAGCCAGCCGGTCACCGTCAGTCCGGCGCTGCGCGCGGCCTGCGCGATCGAGCTGGTGGCCTGCTGCATCACGGTGAAGGCACCGGGCAAGCCGCCGCCGGCCTGGTTGATGAGGCGCTTGGCCGCCTTGAGGTCAAGGGAGATCGCCAGGTACGCCTCGTGCGGGGCGGCGGCCGGTCCAGCGGAGGCGACCAGCTCGCTGTAGACCTGTCCGGCGACGGGGGTCTCGGGGTGACCCTGCTGGCTCCAGTGCCGGGCGAGGGTGTCGCCGCTGTAAGGGACGGTGCGCTCCAGCACCTGCACGGTGGCGACGTGCCCGGTGCGGGTGATGCCGGCCAAAGCCCGGCCCCAACCGGCTACGTGGTGGTTCTGGCTCGCCGGGTCGAGGAGCGCGAAGGCGCGGCTGGAGACGCGGGCGACGGCGGTCAGCGTCTGGCTGTGCGGGTCGTGGACGGCGGCGGCATCGTTGGTGGAGTCACCGGGGGTGACGACGCGCAGTGAGACGGCGGTGCCGGGCAGGTGCAGGATGCCGTCCTGGCGGGGGCGGGTGACGGGCCGGGCGAGCCACAGGGTCTGGCCGGTGCGCCGCCGCTGGGCGAAGCGCAGGACGATCGGCGCCCAGTCGATCAGCGAGCGGCCGTGCCGGCGGATGGCGACCGAGGCAGCGACCGCGGCCCACAGCGGACTCGTGACGATGACGCCGAGCAGCCCGGTGGAGACCACCGTGGCCAGCAGAAGCGCCAATGCGCAGGAGACCAGGATGAGTTGGGGAAGGGTAAGGCCGAGCAGGATGCCGCGTCTCGACCTGTGGGGGAATTTGACGGTGAGCGGTGTGACGGTGAGGTCAGACAAGAGCCATTCCGAGGGTGCGCGGGCGGTGGCCGGGGCGGCACGCGGCGAGGGTGCGCAGCGCGTGCCGCCCCGGAGTCGGGCAGGAGCTACAGGCCGGTGGGCGGGGGCGGCGGAGCGCCGGTCCCGGTGGAGGTGCCGGCCGAGGTCGGCGCCGGTGGGGCGCCCTGCGGCGGGGGCGAGGATGCGCCGCTGCCGGGCTGCGACATGAAGTCGCTGCCGCTGGACGGCGAGCCTGAACTGCCGCCCTGTCCGGGTGCGCCGCCTGCCTGACCGCTGGTGTCATCACGTGGGCTGGTGGGCGGAGGCTGGACGGCCTTCTCCAGGCCGTTCTTGAGCCCGTCGCCCCCGGAGGAACCCTGCGGTCCTTCGCTGTCCTTGCCGCTGCCCCCGGTGGGATTGGCGGCAATGTCGCCAGGGAAGCCACCGCCTCCGGCTGCGTCGGGGCCTTGTGGGGCGGCGCCCGCGGCTGCCGCGCCGCCCGTTGCGGCGGCGGCAGCCTTGCGGGTGGCCTTCTCGGCGTGCTGCTTGGCGAGCTGGGCGCCGGCGCCTCCGGCGCGGTGAATCGATTCTCCGTCCGTGCCCTCGGCCGCCCAGTGCGCAAACTTGAACGTCGCGTACGGGCAGAGCAGGACCAGCACCATGATCACGATGCCCGCCATGACGTCGGCGAGCGCGCCGAGGCCACCCTTGGCCTCGGTCTTGCCCATGGCGGCGATGCCGAGCACGAAGACGATGGTCATCAGCAGCTTCGAGACGACCAGGGTGGCGGTGGCCGAGATCCAGCCGCGCCGCCAGCGCCGGGCGACCTCCCAGCCGCCGCCCGCCCCCGCGAAGACAGCGAGGGTAACCATGACCAGAATGCCCACCTTTCTGACCATCATGACGCACCAGTAGAGGAAGGCGCCGACGGCGGCGCCGAGTCCGGCGACCACCGCGACCAGCCAGCCCAGCCCGGACAACGCGCCGATCTGGGAGACCTTCACAATGCGGCGCACGGCCGTTTCGACGGACAGGTGTGAGGCGGCGAACAGGCCGTCGGACAGGGCGTCGACGACTTCGATGGCGACCGTTGTCATGGCGATGGCGCAGAACGCGAACAGGACGCCCGACATGGTGCCGGTGAATGCCTGAGTCAGCGCCTGGCCGTCTCGTTTGACGGCGGCCCGGACGAGCTGCGCGCAGAACGTCCCGACCAGGATGATCAGGCCGATCGGCAGCAGCACCTCGTAGTTGTCGCGGAACCAGCCCGCGTTGAGGTCCACCTTGGTGGTGGCGTTGACGGCCTTTGCAGCCAGGTCAGCCGCTGTGGCGGCGAGTTCGCCGCTGCTCTTGGCCAGCCAGTCGCCGATGGCTTTGCCGGGATCGGTGGCGAAGTCGACGGCGTCATCGACGGCGCAGAGTTTGTCAGCGAGGGGGAAGTCGCAGAAACCCAAGGGGACGTTGGCCTCCTTATCTTTCGGCGGGGCGGGTCACTGCGTGACGCTGGGGGCGATGGCCGCGAGGCGGCAGTCGTGGTGGGGGCGGCACTGCACGGCGAGGGTCACGGCGCGCTCCTCGGCTCCGCCGCCGCCCTTGCTCCACTCGATCTGCTGCCGTCCGTTGACGGTGACGAAGTAGATGTACGCCTCGGTGATCGCGGACGGGTCCTCGGCCAGGGCCTGCTTGAACGCGCCCGGGTAGTGGCCTTCGGCGGCCCTGCCGGTGGCGTGCTGGTCCTGGTCGGCCATGCGGGACCACAGCAGCGGGTCGGGCACCTGGCCGGAGACGGACGCCCAGTCGGCGTACCTGGCCTCCTTGGTCATCCACGCGCGCATGCCCGCGAGTTGCTGGTCGCGGCTGGTGTCGCGGGTGTCGTACGACCAGAGCATCCGGGCCGCCGCCTTGGCGAAGGCCACCGGCTCCGCGAGCCGTGGCGGCCGGGGGACCGATCCCGGTCCGGCCGCGGGCCCGGGCGCGGCCTCGGAGGGCGAGGAACTGCCGGCCGGGGCCGGAGTCCGGCGGCTCTGGCTGTCCTCGCCGCGGCCGGTGATCCAGGCGGCGGTCGCGGCGAGAGCGAGCAGCGCGGTGATGACCAGTGCGACGGTCACGATGCGCTTGTTGGCCGACCAGGTCACGCCGTACCCGGACAGAGAGGAGAATCGTTTCTGCATCAACGGACCTGCGACCCCAGGGCCGAGAAGAACGCGACGACGCCGTTCGCGGCGCCGAGGCCGAGCGCGGCGCCGGCCGCGACGACCGCGCCCTTCTTCCCGTTCGCCTCTGCCTGGTGGCCACCGGTGTGGTGGCCCCAGGCCCACACGCCGAGGGAAACGGCCAGGGCACCGACAACGGCGATGATCCCGAACATGTTGATCGAGCTGACGACGTTCTTCAGCACGCTCAGTCCGGGCAGACCACCGCCCTTGGGGGAGATGCCTGGGTTATAGGCGAGGAAGACGGCAGCGCGGTCTGCGAGAGGTATGGGCATAGGTGTGGCGGGGCTCCTTGCGTGCGCAGGCCGTGCAGGGGCCGGCGGAAGGGGAGAAAGAGGGAGGAGAGGGGGTGCGCTCGCGGCGCGAGAAAAGGGCCCGGCGGCGCGGCCCGGGAGGTGTCCGGGCGGCGCGCGGCGTCAGAGGACGCGGCGGGCAGCGAGAATGTCCCAGTCCTTGATCGGAGTGATCCGGACGGGCTTGGATGTGCGCGGCGCCTCGATCACGAGGCCCTCGCCCAGCGCCATGCCGACGTGTTCGGGCCGGGCGGCGCTGCCGCGGCTGAAGATCAGGTCACCGGGCTTCAGGTGATTCGCCGAGACGGCCTTGCCTTCGCCCACCTGCGTGTATGTGGTGCGGGTGAGCTTGACGCCCGAGTGGGCGTACGCCTGCTGGATCAGCGAGCTGCAGTCGCAGCGGCGCATCGGGTCGGGGCCGTGGGCGTCGGTGCAGGACCCGCCCCACTGGTAGGGCGTGCCGAGCTGGTGCATCGCCCACTCGATGGCCTTGCGGGCCTTGGGGTCGGCGCCCTTGGGGATCTTGTAGCCCTTCGGGACCTTGCCCTCTGGGATGCGCCCGAAGGAGCTGCCGTCCTTGCCTGGCGCGCACCCTGCGCCGCTGGCTACGGACTCCTCGTCATGGTCCTTGGCGGGCGCGTTCTTGCCGGCGTTCGGGAACGTCTTCGCGATGGCCTTCTGCAACGCGGTGGCGAGGTCCTCCCACTGCGCGTACGCGTCGGGCTTGCCCGACTTCTGGACGGCCTGGGCGGCCTGGGTGACCTTCATCTGCTGCCAGCCGTCGATCTTGAGCAGGGCTTTGTAGAAGCGCTCGCTCGCGTGGACCGGGTCACGGATCTGCTGCGCGGTACCCCAGACCTCCTGGGACGGGCGCTGCTGGAAGAGTCCGAGGCTGTCGCGGTCGCCGTAGTTGAGGTTGCGCAGCCGTGACTCCTGCATCGCGGTGGCCAGCGCGATGATCTGCCCCTTGACGGGCACGTCGAGGCTGAGGCCGGTGGCCACGATGGTCTGAGCGTTGGGGACTTGCTCGGCCGGAAGGTCCAGGCCCTGGATGCGGACGCCCTTGCCGTCAGCACCGTCGAGGATCTTGGTGACATTGCTGGTCACCTCGTCGGTGTCGATGCCGGTCAGGCATCCGCTGAGGGACGTGGTGGCCGCGGCTTCGCTGGAGGACGCCACCATCAGGGCGGTGCCGCCGAGCAGGAACGGAGAGAGGACGACGACGCCGATGCAGGCGGCTATGCCCTTCAACCCGGGCCGCCTCCCGGCAGACGGTCACCGTCCGGCAGGCGGGCTGAGGGCAGGGGTGGGTAGAGCGGTGTCACAACGAGGTCCTTGGTGAAGTCCCAGCAGCGCGTGCGGTGTTGAGGAAAGGGCGCAACTGCTGGGTGGTGGGTGAATCGGGGCCCTAATGCACGTGCGCGAGTTGCCGCTCGCACACATACGGGCGTCGGGTCAGGTGTGCCAGGACATGGGGATGCCTCCATGAGAGCAGGAGCGGGGATGCGCCATCGGCGGTGTTCGCCGGGCAGTTCCAAAACAGTAAGGGCGGATCCCCGGTTGCCGAAATCATTGGCGATCAAGGCTCAATTCCGGGGTTTTCGGCGGCGATAGCGCTCAACCGGGGATCGTGCCCTACAGTTTTGGCTCCTCCCCTCGCCCCTCCCGCTGCGCGGACCGCGGTGCCTTCCTGCCCGCATCTGGTCCCGCGGGATATCCGGGCGACCCGGAGCTTCTCTCCCTCACCTCACCCGACCCGAATTGGGGTACCTCTTTGCCTTTTTCCCTGCATCAGAGCGACGCGCTCGGCGTCCTCGCCAGCCTTCCGGACGGCTGTGTCGACTCCGTCATCACCGACCCCCCGTACAACAGTGGCGGGCGGACGGCCAAGGAGCGCACCTCCCGCAGTGCACGACAGAAGTACACCTCCGCCGACGCCGGACATGAGCTTCCGGACTTCACCGGCGAGAACATGGACCAGAGGAGCTACGGCTTCTGGTTGACCCAGACCATGACCGAGGCACTCCGGCTCACCAAGGTCGGCGGCACCGCGCTGATCTTCACCGACTGGCGTCAGCTGCCGATCACCACGGACGCCCTCCAGGCCGCCGGCTGGCTGTGGCGCGGCGTGCTCGCCTGGCACAAGCCCCAGGCCAGGCCGCAGAAGGGGCGCTTCACGCAGAACTGCGAATTCATCGTCTGGGCCAGCCACGGGCCGATCGACGCCTCCCGGAACCCGGTCTACCTTCCGGGCCTCTACAGCGCCTCGCAGCCCAGCGGCAAGGCGCGCCAGCACATCACGCAGAAGCCGGTCTCCGTCATGCGTGAGCTGGTCCAGATCTCCCCGCCGGGCGGAACAGTGCTCGACTTCACCTGCGGCTCCGGTTCGACGGGCGTCGCCGCGCTGCTGGAAGGCCGAGATTTCATCGGTATCGAGAAGACCAAGCACTACGCCGAGATCGCCGCCGACCGGCTCACCGAAACCCAGCAACAGATCCTGACACAGGACGACTTGACTCTCGCGGCCTGAGTTTCTCCTGTCGCGCGGCACGACCTTCGTTGCGTCCGCCTTTATGCGCTGGCCGTGTCGCGCGAGGCGTTATAGCAGCGAAGTCCCGGTTACCGAAACCGGGGATTATCCGGATGGTTGGGTCCGCAATTCACGCCCTATGGCTGCGGCTCCAAGGAGGCCCTTTTCGTGCCTGAATCCATAAACCCCCCGGAGGACGGGGAGACGGAACCGGTTCGGCTGCCGGACTCGGACCTGGACAGTATCGAGGCGAGCGTGCGCAAGCTGCTGGACCGATCCGCAGAGCAGGCCCGACAGATCGACAGCCTCTCCTCCGCGCCTGCGCCTGCGGACTCACCGTTCGACGCCTTCGGCATGCCGGGATTCGCGGGACTGCCTCCGCAGCCCGCCCCACCCGAGCCCCGCCCGATCCTCGAGCTGGAGGGCGAGGAGTACGAGGACGAGCTTGACGCATTGTCCGACTGGGTCGATGACTTCCTCGTCCGGGTCTACGGCGCAGAGGTCACGACCGCCGCGCCGTGGTGTGAGCAGTGGCAGGAACACGCCGACGTCGTCGGCTGGCTCCACGCCCTGTGGCTGGCCTACCAGCAGCACAAGGACCCCGAAGCCGGACTGTCCGGGCTGTTCGTCTGGCACCGGGACTTCCTCACCCACGCCATGGCCACCATCCGGGCTGCCGGCGGACCCCTATCGGCGTGCATGACGGACCCAGATCGGCCCGCCCACCGCCTGCTGCCCGGCCCGCCGCCCTCGAACCGGACCGTCACCTCCGTCCAGGAGAAGTCCGAAGAGGACGGCGAACCAGGCCAGGCTGTCGGATGACCGGCGGCGAGGTACGCCCGGCCTTCGGTCTCTCCTTCGATCCCCGCGCCCTGAACGACCTCCTGGCGGCCCCCAGCGACATCCGCGACCTGGCACTCGCCCAGCTACAGGAGGTCGTCAGCGCCCGTCTGTTCGGCGCCAAACTCACCCGCGACCTGGCGGGATGCCGCAAGCTCTACGTCGATCATCGCAACGCCTGGCGCATCGTCTACGCCCAGCGGCGGGCGCCCGCGCACTCCACGCACACCGCCGAGATCCACGTGGTGGCCCTACGTCCGCGCGAGGCGCACGACGTGTACGACACGGCCCGCGCCCGCCTCGGTATCAGCCGACCGCCCATGGGCGAGCGCACCCACGCCGCTCGCACCCGCTCGCCGCAACTGGCCACGCGCCAGCCCATCCCCAAGCCGGGACCACCGCCCTCCGCGATGCCCGGCCCTCCCCGACCCGCACTATCCCCGACCCTGAAGGGCCCCGTTCGTTGAAGCAGTTCCCCACCCTGATCGACCAGGTCGCCGCCGCCGTCCTGGCGCCGGCCGAGATCACCGAGAACCCGCACCACCGCGCCATCCTCGACGCGGCCGTCGAGATCCAGGAACTCGACCGGCAGCTCGCCGAGCTGTCCGCCGCCGACCTTCCCGCAGTCAGTGCCACCGAGCGGCTGGACACGCTGACCGACCTGCTGGTCGAACGGATGGCGGCGGGCGTCGAGTTGAACGCCCTGCTGTCCGCCTCCTGCAGCCTTGCCGCCGCGGGCGAGCCCGAACCGCCGGGCGAGTACGACCCGACGGAGGACGAGGAGCCCGACTTCGACCCTGACTTCGACGACTACGAGGACTTCGACGGCTTCGACGACTTCGAAGACCTGGAGGGCCTGGAGGACTTCGAAGACCTCCCGGAGGAGGCGTGCGAGGAATTCCTGTCCTGCCCGAGCCGTCCACAGACGATCATCCGCGCCTGCCTCGATGCCTTCGACACCCTGGGCGCAGCGGACTACGTCAGCACTACGGAACTGGTCTCAAGCCTGCGCGAACTGCCGGGCGCGGCCGAGGGACGCTGGCGCTACGCCGACCTCACCCCGATCCGGCTCGCCCTGCTCCTGCGCCCCTACGGAGTCCAGCCCCGTAAGCCGCGTGCGGCGGACGGCAGCCGCTACCGGGCCTACCGGCACAGCGACCTGCTGGCCGCCCGTCCGAACTGCTCCTGCTGACGCACCCTGCCCTCGCACGGACTGGGGTAGTGACGGCGGGGGACTGGGACATGGTTGCGGCCTTCCACGGCCGGTGTTCCGAACAGAGTCTGTTGCGCCGCTGGGGGCGAACCCACCTCACGCCCCGTGACCTGACACGGCTGCTCACCCAGGCCCAGTGCTGCATCGGACTCGACGCAGACGAGCGCCCCCTGGCCCTCGTCTGCGTCGGTCCCGTCAGCGGGGAGTCCGGCGTCGTCGATCTCGGGCTGCAGGTCGCCGATGAAGGACACCGTCAGGGCATCGGAACTGCCCTGGCCCTGCGGGCGGCCGGGGCCGCCCGCACACGCGGAGCACACACCCTCACCGCGTACACCCAGGCGTCCAACGCCCCGATGCTCCGCCTCATGGAGCGTCTGGGGCCCACCCGGCGCACCCGCGACGGCCCGCATGTCGAGGTCCGCGTCGCTTTGGACGCGCTCGGGCCCGACCCTCGCCCTTTCAGTGGAGCCGCTTGCCCTTGACCTCATCCCCCGTAGCCTCGCCCGCCCGTCAGACGCTCACTGCCCTTGAACACCGGATCGAGAACGCCGTGGGCCGCAGCCCCGAAGAGCTGGGGCGGTATCGCGACGACGGTCTCCTCGACGCGGCGCATTCTGCCGTGGCGGACGCACACCGCGACCTTGTGCGGGCCGAGCGGGACGTCGCCTTCCACCGCATGCGACTCGCCCGCCTGGCCTCCGGCGAGTTCCCCGTAGATCACGCGCTGTTGGCCCGGATCGAGCGATCGGTGGACCAGCTGGCCGCCGCCATCGACAAGCGCGACGTCCAGCAAGGCAAGACTGCTGCTGCACTGCGGCCGATCGAGGCCGCACCGCCGCGGCAGGTGCCGCGGCAGGTGCCGGCGAAGGACATCGCGGCCCTGCTCGCTATCGCCCAGGGCGCCAAACTGCACCAGAACCTCGTCACCCACCGGCTCACGGTGGCGACCCGAGACCAGAACGTCGCCGACCAGTTCTGGCAGCACATCGAAATCGAGCAGGACGACCTCACCCTGCTCGCAGAGCACCACACCAAGGACGGCGAGCACAGCTTCTACGTGATGCACAACCGCGCCGTCACCTGGGGCATCCCGGGAGAACCGCAGCTCGTCGCCCTTCACCTCAAGCGCGATGCGGCAGCGCACACCTTCCGCTTCACTCACCGGATGCTGCCGCTGCTGTCCATGGCCCAGTCCTGGCTGATCGCCCGCGGCTGCCCCGAGGACAAGATCCTCCTCACCGCTGGCATGGGAACCGACCCCGCAGACCACGCCACACGCGCACTGGAGAAGCGGCTGCGCAGCGACGGCGACCACTTCGCCCTGCTGACCAGTTACACCCACGACGCCGATCCGATCGAGATCACCGCGCTGCTACGCGCTCTCGACGAGAAGGCGCCGCTGCCCTTCCGCGTGCTGCTCGAAGAGGTCGACACCGACACCTGCACACACACCCTGCGCGAGGGCGGCTTCGAGACCTTCGAGGCTGCCACTCAGTGGTGGGAAGGCCACTGGCGCGGTGAGAAGCCCCCGCTGCCCACCGCCTCGCCAGCGCCCCGCCACACCACTGCCGGTATCCCCGCTCTGCCTGTGCGCCCCGCACCGCCACGCGGACCGCGCCGGTGAACTCACGGGCACCTCACCGCTTCTTCTTTTCCCGCCGGGCGAAATGCCAGCGGTGGGGGAGGCGGGGCGGAACGTAGCACGCAATCCCCGGTTACCGAAACCGGGGATTCTCCGGATTCTTGTTCTCGGCCCGAACGGCAGCAGCCCGGGTCCGTTTCCGCATTCCCTTCCCTCACCCATGGAGCCAATTCCCCATGAATGCGACCCGCATAGCCGTCTTCGGCGCGCTCGCCCTCCCGCCTGTGTTAGCCCTCACAACCAGCACGGCAGCCCCCAGTGCAGGAAGGTCGGCCATCAAGCCGCTCCTGCACACGGTGCACACCGATGCAAAGGGGTGGGTGTCCGCGACCTACGTCTCTCGCGACGCCGTCATGTGCCTGGACCAGTAGCCCAGCAGTCAATTCCGCATTACAGCACCGGATGCGCCGGTGCTCAATTCCCGCCTGTGACGCGAACGAAAGGAGACCCTCCGTGCCCGAGTTCAGCGAAGACGTGATGGGCGTCATCACCGAGCGGATCGAGAACCGATTCCAGATGCCTCTCACCGAACTGCGTCGAGCGGTTACGGCGTCACCACAGGCCAACCCCGAGGCCACAACGATCGTGCGCTGGTACGGCCTGCTCACCGAAACCCAGGACGCACTCGACACCGCCGAGGACGCGCTCGTCGACGCCCTTGGCACCCAGCCCGGCGAACTCGATGACCCCGTCATGGAACTGGCCCAGCAGGTCAACACCGCGGTCGCCGCCCGGGACGGCCGCGCCATGGTCGTGAACCACCTCCTCGACGGCGCCCCGGCAGTGTGGCGCCGTACATCCCCCGACGCCCGTCGCGCGCCGGCCCTGACCACCACCGTCCCCGGGCTGCCCGGCCTGCGAGGCGTTGCCCCGCGCGGGGTGACCCGATGAGCGTCATCGCAAAGCCCACCAGCCGCGACCAGGCACTGGAGAACGCCTTCGGCGCCCGTCCCGCCACCTTGTACGCGCAGGCTGTACACCCCGGAGTCTCGGCTGCACTGCAACGCGCGCTGGAGCTGCGCAGCTTCCTCGCCATCGCCGAGGAGCAGGTGGCCCGTGTACGGGATCGCGTCCACGAGGCCACCGCCGCCGACGGCGACATGGGCGCCCTGTCCGCCGAGGACTTGCGGTGGGACGCCCAGTGGCTGGAGGCGGCTCTGGCCGCTCGCGACGGATACATCACCGCACTCGACGACCTGCTGCAGACCATGCCGGCTCCCGCCCAACACCCCAGCCGACCCGTTCAGAAAACCCAGCTGAAGGTCACCGCCACCGCTCCGCCCGTCCCACCGACCCGTGGTGCCGGGGCGGTGCAGACCCGCCGCCCCTGAAAGACCTGCCGATTGCCCCAGTCCGACGCCATCACGCACTCCGCGTCCCAGATCCTTGCTGAGCGCATCGAGGAACTGTTCGGCCAGCCGCTCGCCGAACTCGAAGCCCTCGCCGACAACACCCCGGACGCCACCCTGCTCGGCGCGCTCACCGGCAGCCGCAGCGACCTCGACCTCGCCGAACGCAACATCGCCTTCCAGCTGGAGAGGCTGCGCGAACTCATCTCCCCTGACAGGGAGATAGGCCGCCACGCCGCCGGTCACATCCTCGACTGCGCCCGCCGTATCGCCGAGTCCGTCGCCACCCGCGACGCCTACGCCAAGGCCACAGGCGCGGTCCTGGGAGGACTGCGCCGCGCAGCGGCCCCCGCCACCCCACCGCCTGCTGTGCCTGGACCCGCCGCCCCGGCGCCCGTCTCCTCCCGCTCCCGCTGATCCGCCCGTACCGCTTGAGGAGCCCCTTCCTTGGCCACCACCGGTCTGCCCCACACCACCCAAGACGACCTCTCGGGGGTCACCAAGACTCTGGATCTGCTCGCCCCGCGCTGGAGCGTGTGGGTGCTGATGACCCTCTCCGCGAAGCCGCTGCGCTACGCCGATATCAAGCCGAGGCTGCCGTGGCTGCACGACGGCCAACTTCACCCGCGGCTGCGCCAGCTGACCAACGCCGGGGTGGTCGAACGCACGGAGTACGCCCCGCGCCACGTCACCTACGGACTCACACGCCGCGGTGCCGAACTGATGCCCGTCCTGGCCGTGATCGCGTCCTGGGGTGACACCTACCTGGAGAAGCAGGTCGTCACCAACAAGGCCACCGGCGAGAAGGAGCCCGAGCGGATCGCTCCGGCCCAGAACATCGACGACACCCTCGCTTTGATCGCCCCGCGACACGCCACCCCGATCCTGTGGTCCCTGCACAGCCGGGGCAGCGCGAACGCCAAGGCACTGACCACTGAGGCCATGCCCGGCTACGGGCTGACGGCCGTTTACAAGCCGCTGGACCGTCTGGTCGAAGATGGTCTCGTCACGGCCACCGGCAGTGGCAACTTCCAGCTGTCCGCCAGCGGCCAGGCCCTCGTTCCCGTCTTCCAGGCGATCTCCGCCTGGGCCGCCCCGGCTGCCGAGTCCGGCGCGCGGCCGGTTCGGGCGCAGGGCTCCGCCCCGTCGCAGAACCGTTCCGGCCCCTGGGCCACCACCCCGACCCGCGTTCCGGCTCGTCCCGTACCCGCCGCACGGTCGGCGAGCCCAGCCCTTGCCACCACATCCCCGGACGGGCCTGCGTGGAAGCCGGGCGACCTCTTTTCCCACCAGATACCGGCCCGCTCCGTCACCCCGGCAGGGGGTCCGCGCCGATGACTCGCCCCCTGCCCTCCAGCCTCTTGAAGGAACGCCGTGCGATCCGGACCCTGACCCTGCCGGGCCTGATCCGCCTGGTCACCGAGATCGACGACAACGGCCCCATCAGCCACCGGCGCGGCAGCCTGCTCGGCGCCTTCGGCGACCTCTCACGCGCGCAGCTTCGCCGCGCCATCGACACCGCACGCGACCTCGGCCTGGTCCACGCCGACCAGCAGGCCCCCGACCGCTACCGGCTCACAGCCGCTGGCGAGGACCTCGCCGAGGTGTACGACACGGCGGCCCGCTGGGCTCGCAGCCATCAGTTCCCCAGCGCCAGCAGTGATTTCGTCACTCGCGTCCAGCACACCTTCCAGCTCCAGGGCTCCGAGCCGACGAGCGCGGGGAGTGGGCACTCGGCGCCGCAGGAGGCACTGTCGGAGTGGCTCACGGCGCATCCCCGCGTCCTGCACCAGGAAGGTGCCTGCTCCTTCGGTGCGGCGGAGGAATCGGGGCTCGCGGCGTGAGATCCCGTGTCGGACCCCGGCGTGACCACCGGCCGGTGCCCACCCTGCTGCGCGGCATCTACCTGCCGCGCAGCACGGACGCCGCCGCGTTCGCCATGACGACCTACGGCATCCCGCTGCTGGTGCTGGCCACCACCAACTCCGCGGCTCTGAGCGGACTCGCCTTCGCGCTCGAATGGGTTCCACGCCTGGGCGCGTTCGCCTTCGCCGGCGCGCTGGTCGACCGCCACGGCACCACCGCCGTCCTGCGCTACGCCTCCGCCGCGCGGGCCCTGGTCGTTCTGGCCGCCGCATTGATCCTGCCGTCGCAGGAAAAGGGCCTCCGCGCGACGGTCACCGTCATGCTGCTCGCCGCGTCCACCGGCATCGTCACCGAGTGCTCGTACATCGCGGCCGAGACCGCAGGCGGCGTCGCCGGCCGTGAGACCGGCGCCCGCGCCCACCGCGTGCAGTCGGTGCTCCTCGGCATAGACCAGGTCGCCACCCTGGCGGGCCCCGCACTCGCCGGCGTACTGCTGCAGTGGACCGGCGCCGCCGGGATGCTGATGGTGATCGCCGTCTTCTCACTGCTCACCAGCGTCCTGGCCCCGCGCCAGTGCCACCTGGCCAAGCCCGCACGACAGCCGGTCCTCCAGGGTCTGCTCACCGGCTGGTCGACCCTGCGCTCGCTGCCGGCCCTGGGCTGGCTGGTGACCGGACTGGCCGTCTCCAACCTCGCCGTCGGCCTGCTGCAAGCCGCCGCCCCGGTCATCATCGTCAAACAGCTCGGACACTCCACGGCCGACGTCGGCTTCATCTGGTCGGTCGCCGCCGTCGCATCCCTCGTCGCGGTCGCTCTGTGCCGCCGAGCCATCGACCGTTTCGGCCTCTGGCCGGTCGGTGCCCTGTCCGCCTCGATCGCCGCCACCGCGTGTCTGGCCATCTCCTTCGCCGACACCTACGGCACCTATCTCGCCCTGATCGCCGTGCTCATGGCCGGTGAGGGCGGCATGACCGTTGTGCTGCGGACCCTGCGCTCCCGCCTCATCCCCGCGGACACCTTCGGCGCCACCCTGTCGCTGACCATCCTGCTGCTCCTGCTGCCCTTCCCCCTCGACGGTGTCCTCGTCGCCACCGTGCCGCCCACCCAGCTCGGCCACGTCATCACCCTCTGTGCCGTGGTGCAGGCCCTGGGCCTGTTCACCACCTTCACCCGGCTGCGCGCCTCCTTCGCCTGACCGCCCCAGCCACCTCCTGCTCACCCGGAGTCCGCTGCCATGCCCACGTCCCACACCCCCGCCGACCCGCACGCCCTGCCCATATCCCGGCCTTCGTCGCGAGCGGGCTCGCGCCCGACGCTCACCGAACGGTTCCTGGCCTTCGACGCCGAGCACCCCTATGTCTACCGCGCCCTGGAGCGCCTGACGGCCGATCGGCTCGCCGCCGGAGCCACCCGGGTCGGGCTGAAGGCCCTGTTCGAGGACCTGCGCCGGCGTCTGCCCCCAGGCGTGCGCGGCCTGAACAACAGCTTCACTGCGCTCTACGCCCGGAAGCTGATCAACGACCACCCCCGCTGGGCGCCGGCCTTCGAGCTGCGCCGCCGCCGCACCCCCTGACCGCGTGCCTCAACTCTGCTTGCCCTCGCCCTGTTTGGAGCCTTGTTGTCCTCTCGCCCCGTCGTCCTGGTCGTTGCCGCCGCTGACATGGAGGCCCATGCGTATCGCGGCACGTGCCTTGCGAACGTCGCCGCCCACTACGACGTCGTCTTGATCTCCGGCGCCGCGCCGACTTGGGAGAAGGAGTTCCTCCTCGACTACGAGGTCGCTGACCCCGCCGATCAGGCGGCGCTGACCGAGGCCGGACGCGTACTCGCTGAGCGGTACGAACTGGCCGGCGTGATGACGTGGACTGAGTGGTATCTCGTCCCCGTCGCCCGCCTGGCCCGCCGGCTCGGCCTGCCCACCACAGCCCCCGAGGTGCTCCAGGGCTGCCGCAACAAGCACACCAGCCGGAGCCTGTTCGCCCGCCACGGAGTTCCCTCCGCCACATCGGTGAACGTGCGCACCGAGCGTGAGGCGGCGGATGCCGCCCGGCGCATCGGCTACCCCGTCGTCCTCAAGCCCGCCGCGCACGCCGCGAGCATGGGCGTCATCCGCGTCGATGCTGCCGACGAACTGCCCACCGCGTACGCTTTCGCCGCGCAGGCCGCCGGCCACGGAGTGGAGAGCACCCAGGTCCTGGTCGAGGAGTACCTCGATGGCCCGGAAGTGAGCGTCGAATGCGTCACCCACGGGGGACAGACCACGGTGGTCGCTGTCACCCGCAAGACAGTCGGCTGCGCGCCGTACTTCGAGGAGCTGGCCCACGTGGTCGACGCGAACGACCCGCTCCTTGTCACCGTGGCCCCGGCCGCCGTCGCGGCCATCGACGCGCTCGGCATCAGCGACGGTGTCACCCACGTCGAGATCCGCGTGGTCGACGGCCGTGCCCGCCTCGTCGAGGTCAACGCGCGGATCGCCGGCGACATGATCAGCCACCTGGTCCACCTGGCCACCGGCGTCGATCTGGCCCGCGCCGCCGCGGACGTCGCCTGCGGACAGACGCCCGACCTCACGCCAACGCGCAGTCAGGCAGCGGCGATCCGGCTAATCTATCCCGCCTACTCCGGCATCCTCGCCGAGCGCCGGCTCGACGGGGACTTCCCCTGGCTTGAGCGCGTGAGCTTCCAGCGTGAGGTCGGCGACCGCCTCGTCCTTCCGCCGCACGGTGACATGTTCAGCGCACGCATCGGCTACCTGATCACCACCGGGTCCAGCGCCGCTGCGGCGCAGGCCCGCTCCACCGAGGCGTACCGGCACCTGGCCGTCCAGATCACCCCCGCCTAGACCGCCGATCGCGTCCGCCCGCCCCGAACATCCGGATGCCCACTTGGCCGACTTCGATCCCGACATCGACGGAGACGTCTACGTTTTCCCCCGCTACCTCGCCGGCAGCACCTTTTCAGGAGACCCGGCCCTTGAACCTCTGATGGGGCTCGGCTGGGAGCTGACGTACGACGACCTCGGCAACCTCTACCTCACCGCCCCCGACCGTCGGGTCCGCCTCGGATACCTGCCCGAGGGAGACGACGACGGACTGTGGAGGATCAATGCCTACCAGGACCGCTTCGGTCCGCCCAGCTGGGGCGTCAGCTTCAACGACAACTGCCCCACCGAGTTCGTCACCGCCTTCACCACAGCTCTCGCCCAGGCATACCAGGACGGCCCCGAGCGCTACCTCGCCCGGCCCGACCCGTCCGATCCCGAACTCGACGCCTTCCACGCCGTCGCCCCGCTGATCAACCGCGGGTGGAAGATGCCGCACCCGCGATGGGGCGTCCTGGAACTGCAGACCCCGGACGGTATGGCCGGACTGGAGTACGTCACCGGGTCGCTCGATGCGGAGGAGGAACTCACCACCCTTGAGGCCCGCTGGTACCTGTGGGGAGGCCCGAAGAACGGATACGCCCGCTGGTACGCCACCGCCTCCACGAACACGCCGATCCCGCTGGTGAAGGCCATCACCGAGAGCGTGTCCGACCCCGCGCCCGTGCCGCGCTGGAAGGACGCACTGATGAGCGGTCTGCGCGAACACGCCCAGCTCGCCCCCGTCCAGCCTCCGCCGCCCCCGGTGCCCACGCCTCTCGACGTCCGGCGCACCGCTCCCCGGCGGCCCGCGCTCACCACACGCAGCGTCCCGCGCTGGAGCACCACAACGACCCCGTCGGCGGCCCTCCCCGCCCGGCCCGCGGCCCGCCGCCGCTGAAACGAGAGCCCAAGTGTCCCTGCAAGTAGAACAGTTCTTCAGCAACGTCCTCGCGCTGCCCTTCGACGAGCACGCCGTCGTCGGCAACGCTTACTACGCCACCCCGCAGCCCGACTCGGTGCTCCGGCTGCGGATCGACTTCGCCCCCACCATCCGCCACGGCGAGTACGATGGTGTGCGCCTGCGCGTCATCCACCCCGACCAGGGCGTCATCGACACCGCGATCCTCCCCTTCGCAGAACACGGCACCTTCGCCCGCCGAGACGCGGCCCGCGACCTCACCGCCGGCCGAGACGGCTACGGCGTCTTCCGCGACTGGAACGACCGACTCAGTGCCATCGAGCCGCCGTGGAAGGGCGCGCAGGGCACCGGACTGAGCACCGCGATCACGCAGTACGCCCGAATCTGGTTCCCCGACACGCCGGACCGCACCTCAGCCCGCCAGACGGCGTCCCGCCCTGCTCTGCCGAAGCCAGCCGCCGCACCTGTCGCGCCGCGTACTCGCTGACCATCCGCCAGTCCCCGGAGCCTCTTCACTCACCCGCTGTTCCGCTCGCTTCCCTTGGAGAGACCTTCTTGCGCACCCGTTCAGCCCGTCGTATGCCTGTCGCCGCAGCTGTCGCCGCGGCGATAGCCGGCACCCTGACGTGGGCCCCGGCCGCCTCCGCCCAGAGCCCTGGCCCCGCCCCGTTCAACTCCACTGTCCCCACACTGCTCAACGCCTCGGAGAGCGGCGCGGTCGCCATCGTGAAGAAGGACCCCGGAGGGGACGTCCTCGCCGGGGCCACGTTCACGTTGTTCGACTCCATGGGCAAGGAGGCAGGCAGCGGCAAGACCAACTCCCAGGGGCAGCTCGCTTTCAAGGGGTTGGCGCCAGGGGCCTACCGTCTCAAGGAGGTCTCCAGCGGCAGCAAGTTCCACGACACGGTCGACGACCAGGACGTCATCGTCACCCCCGGCGCAGACACACCGCTGACGATCATCGATCCGTTCAAGCCCGCCTCGGTCCTGCTGAAGGCCAAGGACGACGAGACCGGCAAGCCACTGGCAAGATCCACGGTCGACATCGGCACCGACGACAAGACCCTCCTGACCCTGACCACCGGCTCCGACGGCACCGCCAGCGGTGAGCTGCCCATCAACTCCCCTACCGGAAGCGACTTCTGGGCCAAGCAGATCAAGGCACCCAACGGCTACAAGATCTACAAGCCCTCGAAAGCATTCAAGGCCAGTCCGGGCGGCCCCGTCACCGTGACCGTCACCAACGCCACGACCGCCACCACACCAGCACCCACGCAGAAGCCGACCCACCAGCCCACCGCGGACAAGCCCGGCAAGGACGAGGACACCCCGAAGCCGCGCGCCTCGGCCTCGGACACCCCGCCCCCCCGCCCAGACCGCATCGACCAGCGTGGCCCCCACCCCCGAAGGCTCACTCGCGCACACCGGAGCGAACGCCACCCCGTGGCTGCTCGGTGGTGCCGGAGTGCTCCTGGCAGCCGGCGCAGGCACCCTCGCCGTGACCCGCCGGCGCCGTACGGACGACTCCACCGACGACGGCCCTGCCGCGAACTGACCCCACCCACCCACGAAATGCCCCCGGAATCAGCAATTCCGGGGGCATTGTCGTGGGTGCGCGCCTCGGCTCGGGCCCTGCTCGACGCCTCGTGGAGACGGCGCCTGCCGTAGGGGTCTCTGTGGGGCTCAGGTTGGCGCTCGCGCCGTACTACCGGGCTCGGAAGATCGCCACCAACAGCCGCTCTGCACGCCCCCTGATCTGTGGGTCGGGGTGCGTCAGGGCTACGGCGAACAGCACCGTCAGGACGGCCAGGAACGAGTTGGAGGCGGGTGCGATCTGCACATCGATGACCATGCGAGGACCGTACTATAAATCCGTTTTGCCCTAATGTACCCCTTGAGGGGGTTGTGGTTAAGCTATATGGGACAGCGCAACAAGCGTGCTGGTCAGGGCTGTTGAGGGCACCGAGCGTCACTTCCTCCATGTGGCGGAAGTCACTCCATTGACCTCTGGTGCGAGATCTTGGCCGTTCGCCGGAGGTTCTGACGGCCAGCAGCCTTCTGCCACTGATCTTGACCGATGGTCCTCCCACATGAAGAGGAGAGGCCGTGGGCCAGATGTCGCTTCGGTCGGACGTCCCGTCGGGGCCCGTCCTGGCCTGAGACGATCAGCAGGACCGTACGACTCAACACAGGGGGGAAGAGCGTGATTAATCTGGTACTGCTCGGCGTCGTGGTGCTCGCCGTCGGCGGGTGTGCGTGTGTGGTGTGGGCGGAGCGCGGCGGCCCCCGCTGGGTCCGCCGCGTGGTGACCGTGACGCTCGCCACGAGCGAGCTGGTGCGGCGCTCCGAGAAGCGCCGGCGCCGCAGCCGGCGCCGGAGCATGACGCGGACCACCAGCGGTCGTGACTAGGAACGGTCAAAGTCGCCTGGCAATCGGCGGTTCCCCGGCGTGTGGGATGCAGCTACGCTCCCTCGCGCCCGCTGGCCGCACTGCCCAATGCTGGCCTCCGCCGAGAATCACTCACCGGTTCCCGCGGCAGCTCGCTGGTGTGCAACCGCAGCGTCAACCGCTCTGACGGCCGGGACCAGGCGGTCTCCTCGTCTTCGAGCAGCGCGTGCCCTGTGCAGCCCGAACGCTCTCCTGAAGCATGGCCATCAGGTCCACCACCGGCCCAAATGGCGTCGCAGGGGCATGCGGTGGCTCCTGCCCGGCGAGCTTCGCCGTCACCACGTCGTCCAAAGCTATCCGGTAGTGGTCGTGCTGCTCGTCGAGCCGAAAGTCCTCCGAAAGCGAAGCCATCAGGGTCTGGGCCATCTGCAATTCCTGGCGTCGCGGCTCCGGAGCAGGGGCCACCAAGGCTTCAGCGGAGCGCACTTCGTCTGGCCACAGCAGCATCTGCGCGACGATCACCTCCTCGCGGACCCGCAGGGCCACGAGGCGTTCTGGGCCGCGCAGAGCCATGCGGGCAATTCCGACCTGGCCGCTCTGCTTCATCGCGTCCCGCAACAACCGGTACGGGCGGGCTCCGGCTCCCTCGACACCCAGGAAGTACGACCTGTCCAGCGCGAGGGGGTCGATCTCGTCGGACGGCAAGAAGCCGAGCACCTCGATCGCCCTCACGCTGGGAAGGGGCAGATCCGCGAGATCGCTTTCGCTGAGCACGACGGTGCGGCCATCCGGGGCCTCGTAGCCACGGGCCACCTCCTCGTACGGCACCTCGACGCCTTCGGCCTCGCAGATGCGCCGTTGCCGGATCCTGGCACCATCCTTGGCATGAACCTGATGGAGGGGTACGGCGCGCCGCTCGGTCGCCGAATGAACCGACACAGGTATGGAGACCAGCCCGAAGGTGATGTGGAGTCTCGTGATGGCGGCCATGCCTCCATGCCACCCCTGAGCAGCAGTGATCGCATTCCGGCGCCCGACTGACACTGCTCCGGCAAGAGCCAGAGCGGGTGAGGCCGACAGTCGACGCGCTAGGCGTGCCCCGTTCCGAGTTCCAGCGCGGGCTTGAGTACCGCGGCGGCGTCGCAGTCGTGGCAGGCTCGCGCGCCCGGCCGCATCAGTGCGTCGAGCGCCTCCATCACGCCCAGCTCGACCCCTCCTCCACCCGCCCGCCGGCAGCTGGCTTCGTGCACCACCGTTCCGCCACGCCGCTTCGGGTCGGACAGCGCAACCCACCCCGTGGGCCGCGGCGGCGGAAGCTCTGGTGGGAGCCGACGCGTCGGTACACGGGACAGATCCACCCCCTCGATCGGCTGGAGTTGATCGGATGTGACCCAGACCCCGTACTCGGCTGCTTCCACGCCCGCCTGCGTTGCCACCCAAGCCGGCACCCCGATGCGATAGCGCCACGGGTGCGGCCCCCGCGTCTCACGCCTCTCATGAAGCCGTACGCGTACGGTCTGCCCGTCCGGCAAGACCAGGGTGATCTCAGCCAGCGCGCCGGCCGGCGGCTGATCCTCGGCGCCGCGGTCCATCTACTGCGCCCCGGACTCCAGCTGCTTCGCCCGCCCGCGCAGGGCCACCCGCTCGCCGCATCCGGCACCGCGGGACGACCGGTATGGGTGCCACCACACCTGCACCGACAGCTGCAGCAGGCGCCGCCGCAGCACGGTCGTCCCTCCGCGGCGCGCTGGATCCGCGAGGGCCCGGTACGTACGGTCCCAGGCGCATTGCGCGGCGAGAAGGTCCTCAGGGAACGAAGGGCATTGCATACCCACTATTGCATCACGTGTTCGATTTCTGTCGCATCTGTGCAGGTGGAGTGAGTCCCGGCCGCAGGGCTGTGGGCCATTCGCGCCGAACCGGCCCGAGTGCCCCGCCGGTAGTGCCAGGATCGGTGAATGCATGACCTCGTCCGTACAACAGACGGCAGCTGGTGGCCCGCCAACGTGCAGACGCCGCGACTCGTTCTGCGTCCCGTCGCCGAGGACGATCTGCGCGTTGCCGAGCGGCTCTGGAGAGACGAGCGGGTGCGGCGATACCTGGGCGGGCCGGTGAGCGAGGCGAAGATCGCCGTGCGGCGTCGCACCCTTCCGGGCAGTCCCGGAGCCTTCGCCATCACGGCGCGCGATACGAACGCCACGATCGGCATGATCACCATCGACCCGCACTCCAGGCGCGGTGCCACCGCGGTGTCCTACACTCTCCTGCCCGAGCACTGGGGGGCTGGCGTCGGCCGCGAGGCAGTGGCCGCCGCCCTCGCGTGGGCGAGAAGCCTGCCCGGAACCGACCGGGTCGTTGCCGTCACACAGACCGTGAACCGAGCCTCGCGCCGCCTGCTGGAGGCAGTCGGAATGCGCGAGTGCGGCGAGATGGTCGAGCACGGACACCCTCAGATCATGTATTGCGGCTGAGCCCTTTACGGCCGATGCCGCGGGCATGGGAGTCCGCGCATCGACGGCTACGCTGCCGCAGTGATTGAGCCCTCCACGCTGCCCGGCGACCCCACCGAGCTGCACCTACGCATCTCCTACGACGACGGACTCTGCGACACCCCGCAGGCCGACACCCTGGAGCGGTGGGATGTGGCCGTCCTCCACCGGCGTCGTACGCATCACGGCGGCGAGGACCCGGCGGCGACCAGCAACTGCATTCAGACGGACTGTCCCTCGTGCACCGTGGAGGACATCGCGATCGGGGCGCTGACCTTCTACCGGGTGCATCTCGACCGCGGACGGAATGCCTACTGGGCCATGGAAGAAGAATCCGAGGACCTGTACGAGACCGCGCAGGTGCTCCTCGACCCCCGTACCGGCTCGTTCACCGAAGAGGTCAGCGAGATGTTGGAGTACATCGGCACGGACCTGCTGGTCATGGACCGGGTGAACCTTGACCGGCAGTGGCGAGGCCATGGCCTAGCCGTCATCTTGGCCACCGAGGCGATCCACCGGCTCATGCCCGGCTGCCGGGCCATTGCCTGCGCACCTGGCATCACCGACCTCAGCAGCCACCGCCTCAAGGACCGCGCCGAGTGGGACCGTGTGACCGCGAAGATCGTTCGGGGGTGGCAGCGCGTCGGATTTCGCCTGTACCGCGACAACGTCTATCTCCTCTCGCCCGTCTCGCAGGACCTGGAGGAGCAGCGCGGCGAACTGCGGGGGCGGCTCGTGGACCTCGGAGCATCCTGGAGAGCCGCCACTTCCTGACCGGCGCCGCGGCGAGGCGCGAGAGAGCTGTCGCGTCGCAACGCGGGGTGTCCGCCGGCTCACGGCGTCCACAGCGGGGAAACCCGCTGCGACACCGACGAGGCAGCCAGCAGCGACGTCACACCCCCGGGAACGCCGAGCCTCCCCAGGGCCCAGTCGAGTACAGCTGCTTCGGCATCGCACATTCTGGCAATCAGGTTCGTCTGTTCAGGCAGAAGGATCCTTCGCGGGATCACAATCGTCTCGCGGACCCGGTCGAGGGGCAGCCCCCGCAGGAAGCCCTGCGCCGCGGGGCGGATCGCGTCCTCGTCCGGCGGGAGCGGCAGGCGTCGGCGGGCCGCATTCGAGACGATGATCCCGGCGACGTGGACGTACTCCCCCAGGAGCGGCCCGAACAGTTCTGCGAGTGCGCCGGTCTTGTCGGCGAGCGACAGCCCGGCGAAGGGCATCGGGAGGTGGAAGAGGCCGCTGTGGTCCTCCACCCAGATCCACGCGGTGCCCGCTCCTTGTCTTGGCGCACTTGCCCCGCACCTTGCCCAGAAGCCGTGTGCCCTGGTCGCTCTCCACGGTGTCCCCGGTCAGGGTGGTGCCCAGGGGAGTCGTTCCGGGGTGGACGGTCAGCCGCCTCCTGGCGCTGCTGAGGACGTCGACCGCGACCCCCGAGGCCGCGCACTGCTGGGCGGCCTCCTCGGTCCGCTTCTTCCAGGTCTCGAAGTCGTTGCCGTTGAGGAGTTCGGGGAAGTCGCCTTCCCAGTAGATGGTGCGGTCCCTGTCCAGAGTGACGAGGTGGACGCGGCAGTTCTGGCGGAACTTTTCGTAGTCCTGGAGCTTCTGGTCTTCGGCGAAGGTGACGACCTCGATGAAGACCCGACCGATACGGACATCGCCAGGGCCGCCGCTGTCCTTCGCCGGCTCCAGCTCGACCGGGAGTCCGCGTGCCGCCCCCATGAGCGCCAGCCGGGCCTGCGTCTGGGTGTGCAGGAACCGGGACAGGGTGACGTCGCGGCGGGCATCCCGCTTCACCGAGGCAAGGCCGGGCACCCCGGCCTCCTCCAGATATGCGTACGCAGCCCACCACCGCACCGCCTCCACCCACGCTCCCCGATCGGCTCCGTTCATGAACTGGAGCACCGGGGCAGCCCGGCCCAGACCGACGAAGGTGTCGCTGGCCCGGCCCGAGGTGGTGGAGGGAGTCACCGCCTTGGGCAGCCAGCGACTGTCGAAGAACGCGGTGAGGCCGGCCACCGCGCGTGCGGTCACCTCGTGACCCGCAGGGGAGAGGTACTCGGCGCCCTCCGGGCAACCGAACCACGCCTCCCAGTCGATCGCGCGGAGACCCTGGTCGATCGCCCGCCACATTTCTTCGTCACGAGGGTGCATGTCCGTCAGCATGAACGACTCGCAGACGTAGGCGCTGGAATTGTCCCGAAACGTTGGAACTTGAACGGAGAACACGGAATTCGGGAATTCCTCCGGCGCGCACCAGCGGGGCGCAACGACGGCGGCCGGAGTCGCCCTGGAAGTGTTGACTGTGCTGGGCACGCCCGCATTGGATGGTCGTCCCAGCACAGGAAAGGGAACGGCGTATGGCTGATCCTGACGAGCCTGTCGGCCCGGACATCGAGTTCGTCGAGTGCGACAACTGCCACGCCTCGCCACAAGAGGCGCACAGCCGTGTCTACCTCGGTGGGAGGGGCATCTCCCACACTGAGGATTGCGTGACCCACGCCATCGAAATGATCAACGGGGAGGACGGCGCCCGCCGCGCCAGGGAGCGGGACAAGTGGGCGAAGCGGAACTTCCCACCCGCATATGAACGCCTTCACGCTGCTGCTGCGGCGCTTCTCCACGGCGACACCGAGGCGGCACCCTTCATCGCCGCGCTTCTTCAACTCGCCGAAGCGCAGGCAAGCACCACCGGGTTCGTCGCACTCGGAGCATGGGTCGACATTCTCGACGCGCATTTCCCACCTGAGTATCCAGAGCCCAAGCCACACTGACGTCCGACCGCAACACTCGCCACGTCTGAGAGCCGCGGCCTGGACCGGCTAATGCACCGCCTCCTCGCCTCCCGCTGGGTCGCTGGCAGGAAGCCGAACGGCTGGGCTCGTTGTCAGACGCCTCGATTCGATGACAGCGGACAGTTCGCCGGTGGCAGACAGGAAAGACCGCCCCAAGGACTGGTGGACGCCGCCACGGCATGTCAACCTAAACGACCTTCCGGAAAACCCCAGGTCAGAGAGGTGATGCTGTGGCTTTGGATACGACGCGCCCCGGGTTCGCCACCACGGTTGAGGCACTGCGGCTCCGCTCGTGGAAGCTCGGCGCAGGCCAGCCGATGGAGGTCATCGACCAGTTCACGGGGGCCGATTTCACCCACATCGTGGACGACCGGGCCGACGTCCACATCAGCTCGCGCGACGGCCGGTTCTACCTCGGCTACTTCCCGAACGGCCGGGCCGGCGGAGCCGACGAAGACTGGGTGACGGGCGAGGGCTGGGTGATCGCCGTCACCGGCACCGCGAAAGTCCCCGGATACCGGATGTCCTTCGGTACGGAGACACCAGCGGAGATCATCGCTGGTGTCGTGGCCGACGTCCTGGCCGCCTCCCAGCCCCTGTGACTGCAAGCCGCTTCGTACGCCACGTCTACTCTGCCCCTGCTCTCGCAGCTCGCCTGCACCGCTTGGAGAACGCCTTGGAATCGCACCCGCACGAGATGACCGTCGGCGACATCATCGACGCGCTGTCCGCATCCGACCGTGACACACCCGCCCGACTGGCCATCAACCCCTTCTTCCCCATGTCCCACCGCCTGGGCGGCGTGGTGGAGGCCGTGGACGAGCACGGTCGGCCGATCGTCTACATCGCCGAGTCTCCGGAGGCCGAGCAGTTCGGCCCCCTGCCGCCCGCGGTGGCGGTCGCCCTGACCTGGCAGGAGCCGAGCGATGCGCCCCCGCGCCGACGGCGCGGCGCGACCGGCCCGAGCGCCGACCAGTAGCCCAAGCCCGAACGACGGAGGCGCCCCTGTATCCGCACCACCCCCTCGATCCCTCCCACCCCAACTCGCCGGACCCCACGTACTGGGTCACCCCGCGCCACCTGGCCGGCGATGACGACGCCCTCGCCGAGCGGATCGGCGACACCCTCACCGGGCTCGGCTGGCGCATGTGGCCGACCTCCCGCAACACCCTGCTCTACGTGAGCCCGGACGGGCTGCGCGGCGCCGAGTGGATCCTGGCCGCCTACCCGTTCGAGCTGGGCGGACTCCCGGTGGCCTGGCAGCTGTCGGCGCGCCCCCACCCCGCCTCGGCCATGACCGAGTGGAACGCCTACTTCACCGCAGGCGTCCCCCACGAGGCGCTCACCGACCTCCTGCTCGCGCTCGACGCCCACGAGGCCCCCGACACCGGGTTCGAGGGAGCGGAGGCGGTGCTCACCGCGCTCACCACACGAGGCTGGCTGCGCGATCTGGACCGGCCGCGCACCACCGCCTCGGACCCCGGCTTCTCCGCCAGCGTCTCCTTGGAGACTCTGGGGCCGCTCATCCAGGACGCCGACCCGCGCGATGACCTCCTGGGGTGGCAGGCGTGGGCGGAGCCCGTGCTCGGAGCACCGTACCTGTGGTGCGCCGGTTTCAGCGCGAGCGTCCCCCACGAACTGGTCGCGGCCTTCGCCTCCTCGCTCGCTGCCCCCGGCCCGGTACCGCGCCGCACGCTGCCGCAGGGTGCGGAGGACCGGCTCACCGTCATCCGTCGCAGCTGACTACGGCGCTTCCCACGCGGACCACGACGGCCTACGTGCCGCACGGTCCCACCACCCCTGTCCTTCGTCTCATGGAGGTTCCTTGACCCTGCCGTTGATCCGGCTCGCCATCGGCCGCACGAACGGCACCGCACACTGGGGCGTCGCGCTCGGCCCCGACGTGTTCACCGTGTGCGCCACCCACTCGCCCGACCTCGTGCCCATCGCCGACAACACGGCGCACAGCCTGTGCCAGAGCTGCGCTCGGGCCTGGCTCATCCTCACCACGCCACCGCATCCCGGGAGTGAGGCGGATGCCCGGCCCGCTGTCGGCACGGGGCCGGGCGCCGCAGGGCACCGGCCTATACCGGGCCACCTGTTGGGCTACTGCGGCAAGCCACTCGAAGCCCGCCGCTCCACGGCTCGGCGCCGCTGCGCCAACTGCACCCGCCTCAGCGACGCTCTGGACCGCTTCCGGCAACGAGCGCACGGCCTCGACATTCCCCGCAGCGAGCCCTGCCACGGCAACAGTGACCTGCTCTGGACCCCCAAGGGCCGCGAAAACCTGGTTGTCGGCCACCGCCGAAACTCCGTGACCGGTAATGCGTACTGCGATCGGCGGCTGGCCGGCCCCAATCCGGGAGCCCCCAACGAGTGCGCGCCGTGCCGGCGGCACTGGGAAGAGACCGAGGTCGTACGCCAGACCTACACGCTCCCGCATATGCGGGCCGAGGCCCTCGCCTGGGGCGAGCGCCGGCTCAGCATCTATGACGACAGCGCAGGCTCTCTGCGCTCCGGCGACGCCTACACCTTGCCCGGCTGCGCGCAGACGCACCACGTCGTCGCGGTGAGAGAGCGCACCCGCGACAGCCACACCGACATCGTTGTCTACCTCTCCGGCGACGACCGTGTCACCGACGTCCGACTGCGCCGAGATCGCCTCGTCACCATCCAGCGCCCTGACGCCGGGGAAGTCGCCATACCTCGCCAGTGCATTGCGGGCGCATAGCCCCTTGAATTTGGCTGCCCAGAAAGAACGAGAAAGGGGATTCACTCCGCGTGCCGAAGTTTTGGTGCGGTATCGACTGGTCGGAATCGCTGAACGACGTGGCGGTGATCGACGAGAGCGGCGAAGTGGTCGCGCACACCAGGGTGGAGGCGACACCGGAGGGGGTGAAGGAGATCCTCGCCCTTCTGCGCGGCCTCCGCACGAGCCACACCCACAGCCGCAAGCAGGTGCCGGTGGCCATCGAAACACCCCACGGTCTGCTGGTTGCCGCCCTGCGCGCCAAAGACCAGCCGGTCATCGTGCTGCACGCCGGCACCGTGGCCCGCTACCGCGGGCGGATCAGCCCGGCCCGCAAGAAGAGCGACCGCACCGACGCGGCCCTGTTGGCCAACATCGTGCGCACCGACGGGGCCTGGCACCGGCCGATGCCTCGGACCTCCCAGGAGGCGATGGCGGTCACGGTCCTTGCCCGTACTCAGCGCAAAGCAGTGCACACCCGCCAATACCACCGCAACCAACTGCGCAGCCTGCTGCGCGAGTTCTACCCGGCGGCACTGGAGGCGTGGCAGGACCTCCCTCACGGCATCGTGCGGGCCGAGGCCCGCGCCCTGCTGGCACTCGCGCCCACCCCCGACAAGGCGCGTCAGTTGCGCAAACGGCACATCGCCGACACGATCGCCGCCGTCGGCCGCACCCGGCTCGTCGATGACCACGCTGAGCGCCTGCGAGCCGTCTTTCAGCACCATCACCTGCGCCACCCGCCCCACATCGAAGAGGCCATGGGCCAGCAGGTCCAAGCCGCGCTCGCTCTCCTGAACCAGGCGTGTGCTTCGGTCGAGTACCTGACCGAGGCCGCCACGACGGCGTTCCACGCACACCCGCACGCCGAGATCTACGCCTCGTTCCCCGGCTGCGGCCCCCTCATCGGCGCCCGGCTGCTCGGGGAGATAGGCGACGACCCGAGCCGGTTCACCGTTCGCGGCCTGCGCGGGAGCAGCGCCGCTGACGTGGGAGAGCAGTTCGAGCCGGGTGGTCACCCACCGCCGGATGGCGAACTCCCACCTCAAAGAGATCGGCCACATCTGGGCCTTCGCCACCCTGACCCGGTCACCCGGCTGCCGCGCGCACTACGACCGCCGCCGTGAGCAGGGAGACCGCTACGCCGCAGCTCTGCGGAACCTGTATGGGCGCCTGCTGTCCTGCCTGCACTTCTGCCTGAAGAATTCCACGCCGTACCGGGAAGAGACCGCGTTCCCCGGCGGTTGTGAATAGGTGAGTGGGGCGGAGCGGGTGGCAGCCGGGAACACACCTGGGAATTCACCTCGGGCCATGAGCCCTTAAGCGGGAACGGTGCCCGGCTGCCTTCCGCTCCGCCCACCCCAGCAACGCCGTCGGCCACCGCAATGGGCCCGGCACCTGATCCGATCGGGTCAGGTGCCGGGCCCTTTTGAGTTGGCCAAGAGCCGCGGCCCCGCTGCCCGACGAAGGCAGCGGGGCCGCGGCGCGGCGTCACCGGGCAGTTTGCGCCTTGTGGACAGCCTTGGCGACGTGGGTGTCGACCAGTGCGGGAGAGCCGGAGACGATCAGCAGGACGTTGCCGGTGCGGATCGCCGTCTGCTTGACGACGCTGCGCTGTCCGCCGGCGGAGTAGGTGAGCAGCTGGCTCCACTGTTCGTCGCCCAGGTTCGGCGCGGTCGTCTTCCGTCCGCCGATGTCGATGACGCTGGTGCCCGAGGCGACCTGGTATGAGGAGCAGGAGACCATCGCGTCGAAGATCTTCCCGATGTCCTTGGACAGCTTCGTGGCGCTGTCGCTGTAGAGCTCCTCGCTCACCTCGGAGCTGCTGCCCGTGTACGTGAAGGACGCCTTGGCCTTGCGGGGGAAGCTGAGACTGCTGCCGGTGGCCGTGTCGCCGCCGAGCTTGGCCAGTGCCGGGCAGCCGATCACGCTGACGTCGTCGCCCCGGACAGCAGGCTTTGCCTTGTGGGTGTAGCCCTCGCCCAGGTCGTCCTCGTCGAGGAGCCGCTTGCCCAGCTCGGCCGAGGACAGCGGCGCGGATGCCTTCGCCTCGTCGCCGCCCCGGCGCGAGGGGGCGTCGGCGGACTGGGGGCTGGCGGAGCAGCCCGCCAGGGCGAGGACGGTGAGGGCGCTCAGGCCGAGGGCGGTCGTGGTGGAAAGGCGCATGCGGAACCCCTTGGTGTAGCGAGACGGTCTGTCTGACCGGGGCGGCCCTCCGAGTGCCGACGAACGCAGGGGTGGGGAAGGGGTTTCGTGATGTCAGTGGCCGAGGTGGCGCAGGCCGTCTTCGAGGTTGGGGTGGAAGTGGTCGACCGGACCGGAGTTGCGGTTGTACCAGGCGGTGCTCAGACGCTCCTCCTTCGTCTCGTGGCCGGCCGGGCAGCGCAGCCACACCGAGTCGTCGCGCATGTTGAAGACGATCCAGTTCCGGTACGCACCGCAGTGGCACGCGTGGACTTCGCCGTCGATGACGAGCGGCAGGTCCCAGCGCATCATGAGTCCCGAGACCTCCTGGCGGGACGGCGCCCGGAACTCCGGGGGCAGGAAGTCGGGCACCTCCGCGGCCTCCGGCGCGGCCGGGGCCGTGGCGGCGTCTGTGGCAGGTGTGTTGGGCAGCGGCAGTTCGGTGTGCATCGCCAGCAGCGCCTGGCCGGCGCGCTGTGCGTCACGGAACTCGCGGTCACGGGTGCGTCGGAACATGCCGTCTCCATCTCAGTCGTCTCGCCAGGCACGAGGAGAGTGCCGTAAGTCCCTGACCTGCTGCAACTCTAAGAATGTTGAATTCAGCGGGACTTGCGGGAACGGTCGTTGCCGTGCTCCGGGCGCTGTGCGGTACCGCGGGTGGCGCTGGGCTCGGTGGCAGTGGAGGCGTGCTCGGGCATGGCGGATGCGTCGGCGGGCAGATCGGCCATCCGCCGCAGCCGCCAGACGAGCACGTCGCTGATCGAGCCGGCAGTGTCCAACTCCCTTCGCTCTGCGGCTTCGGCCAGGAGTGCGGCCGGGTCGTGGCCGGCGCTCTCGGCGTCGGCGAGCGTGGCGGCCAGGGCGTACCACCCCTGCTCGGCCAGGATCTGCTCGGCCAGCTCCGGCACCGCCTGACGCAGGAAGGCAGTCTGCTTGCGCTGCATGGGCTGGGACAGACGCCGACCGCGCTGGTGCAGGACGGCCAGGTGCATGGGGGCGGCGCTCTGGTAGGCGGCGCGCAGGTGCTCGGCGGCCTGGAGGGCAGCAGTAGCCTGCTGGGCGTGCGCCTTCTTCCCGTGCCAGTGGGCGGCGGCGGTGACCAGGAAGAACAGCATGTCGATGACCATGGCGGTGGTGGCGCCGTCCTCTCCGCGGCCGAGCACCGGCCCGCCGTAGACGAGGTCACGAGCGGCCTGGCGCAGAGCACGATCGTGGCCCCGCTCGGCGCGAACGTGGGAGCGGGAGGCCCGCTCGAACGCCCAGGCGGCCTCTCGAAGTTCGCTGCGGGTGTGCGCCGCCGAGGTCTTGGCGAGCGCGTCGAGGACTTCACCGGCCGCGGCGAGCTGCGCGGCGATCTGCCCGTCGTCGTCCTGGTCGAGGACCAGCACGGCCTGCCATACCGCCGTTGTCGCCTTCCGCCGCGCGGTCGAGGGGCTGACCCGCGCCGAGCCGGAGGAACGGTCCGTGGCGGCATCGCGGTCGTGGTCGGCGACGTTGGTGGAGAACCGCTCGCGGATGCGGGGCAGGGAGAGGTCGGGCGCGAGGGTGGAGCCCGAATAGTAGATCGGCTCCTGGTCCTCGTTGCGGTCGTCGGGCAACGCGACCTTGTAGCCGAGCAGATCGCCGGAGGGCGCGATGCGCTGGCGGATCAGCAGGCCGGCGGCGGCCAGGCGGTCGAAGAACTCCTGCTCGCTGGCGACGCCGGCTGCGGCGTGGCGCACGGTTTCCCGCAGCTCCTCGCGCGGTGGGCGCTTCTTTTCCTGGCGCTCGGCTTTGTGGCGTTCGGCGCTGGTGGGGCGCTTGGCAGCTGTTCCGTCGCCGGTGTTCAACCGGCGTAGGCCGTAGTCGACTTCGATCTTGCGTGCTTCCTCCTGGGAGCGTTTGCCGTCCTGGCGTATGCGGGCCTGGCGGCCGTCCTCGCGGACGACGGTGGCGATGATGTGGATGTGGTCGTCGGCGTGGCGGACGGCCGCCCAGCGGCAGGCGGCATCGTCGCCTTCGGGGGCGATGCCGGTGGCGGCGACCATGCGGCGGGCGATGTCGGCCCACTGCTCGTCGGTGAGGACCGGGTCCTCGGGGGCTGCGCGAACGGAGAGGTGCCATACGTGCTCGGCGGGCCTGGCGCTTGCGGGCAGGGCCATGACGGGCTGGTCGAGCAGGCGCTGCAGGTCGACGTAGGTGGCCGTGGGGTCGCGGCCCGGGTCGGGGACCAGGCTGTCCCACGCCGCGACGAGGTGGGGGTCGATGTGCTCCTCGTGCGTGCCGGGCCCGTACAGGTAATACAGCAGGCCGAGGGTGCGGGTGCCCATGTCGTGGACGCGGGGGATCATGCAGCCGCACGCTCGCTGTCCAGGTAGTGCTGGGTGAAGTCGTCCACCCGCCGAGCGGCACGGTGCACGGCGGCGAGCACCGCTTCGGCCTGTGGGGCGTCACCGCCCGAATTGAAAGTCTTGGCAACCTGGTTGAGGTTGTTGCCGACCTGTCCGAGGTGGCGCCGAAGGGTGAACAGCTCGGCGAGCATCTCGCGCTCGCCGGCGATCTCGGCCGCCGTGCGCGTCAGGTCCCGCGCGGCACTGAGGGCTGCGTGGGCGAGGAAGCCGGAGGGTGTCATGGCGCACGCGGCTGCGGCGTCGAGAACGGACTGCTTCTCGTCGTCGTTGAAACGGCTCGTGATCAGGTGCTTGCGCTTGCTGGTCTTGGTCTTCGGCGTGCGGTTGCGCGTAGGCGGCTGACTCGACGGCGCGCTCGCGTGGTGCGTGCAGTGCGGGTTGTGGCACGGGTGAGTCGTGTTCTCCTCCTGGGGATGCCGGCCGCCCTCGGTCGCATCCCCTCGGTCCGGTGCCCCCTGGCGCTGGACCGCCTCCGCCACCCCCGGGGCGGAGGACGCGAGAGTAGTACTCCCAACGGGAGTACTACTCTCGCACCAACTTGCTCGTGACAAGGTCGAGTTGGCTTCCGGCTCACCGTGCGCGTGAGTGGGGGGTGTCGTCGGGTTCGTCATCGGTTTCGGTACCTCGTAGTGCGGATGCGGAGCTGAATTTCGGCGGCCAGGTTGACCATGGCGGTCGGACCGTCGAGGACGCGGACGGGGGAATCGACGCGGTCCTGGACGAGCCACTGGCCGGTCGGGGCCAGCACGGCTGCGTGCAGGAGCTGGTAGCGCACGAGCATCTCCGCCCAAGCGCCGGCCTCGGCAGGGGACGGTGCGTGCGTCCACCAGGAGTTCTCAGGAATGGCGGTCCCTCCAGGACAGAGCGGGGGCGGTGGCCCGGCCTAGGCCGGGCCACCGGACGGAATGGCCGAAGCAGGCTTCTGACCTGCTTCTTTGTCGGCGTCAGCCGCACTCGGGGCAGCGCTCAAGGTGCCGGTTCAGGGCCCGCGCCATGTTCCGTTTCACCGAGACGGAGTTCTTCCAGCTGGTCTTCGCCGACGCGGACCCTTGGTGACGCTCGGCATGACCGCGCAGGAAGCGGATGTCCTGCTCGAAGTCGGCCTTGATGCTGCTGAAGCGATGGCAGGTCTTCATCACGTCGTACTCCTGGTCATGGTGGTACCTGCCTCGGCGCGCAGCCGCTCCAGGACCGGCGTCAGGCTCTCGTTCCGGCCGCCCCCGAGGTTCAGGGCACGGAGGATCTCCCGCAGCTGGGGACGGTTGATGGACGCGTTTCCGTCGCGCTCCAGCAGCTCGGCCACGTGGGGACGAACCCGCTCGACCGTCTCCTCGACGCTCAGCTGCGGCCTCCGTGAGCGCCTGGACTTCCCGGCACCCGGCCGGCTTCGATGCGCCTTCGGCTTCTGCCGTACGGGGACGGGGTGGGGACGGTCCCCGTAGGTATCGGTTCCTGTTGCAGTGACGTGACGTTCTCGGTCCCCGTTGAGGTTGGGGACGGAGCGGGGACGGTCTCCATGCGGCTCGGTCCCCGTTTCGGCGGCGAGGACTTTCCCGTCCCCCTTGTGGCTGGGGACCGTGACGGGATGGTCCCCAACGGGCTCGGTCCCCGATTCGATGGCCGGGTGTTCCAAGCCTGCGCTGCCAGTGGGGACGGCTGCCGGGAACGAGCCGCTGCCCCTCTGTGCAGCGGCGATGTCGTCTCCCGACGTCGCCGCGTCGTGCCGGTCAGCTGGGTGCGCGTCTCGCTCGACGGCTCGGTCCCCTTTGCTGTTGGGGATGGTGCGGGGATGGTCCCCAAGCGGTTCGGTCCCCGTTTCGGCGACGAGGATTTCCCCGTCCCCGTCCCCGTCCCCGTCCCCGTCCCCGTTGCCGTTGCCGTTGCCGTTGCCGTTGGGGACCATGACGGGACGGTCCTCGTCAGACTCGGCCCCTGCTCCCGGCTTCGCCCTGTCGCCGACAGCCCCGTCCCCGACCGACACATTGCCTTGGGGACCAGCGTCGGGGACCGTGCTCAGGGACGGGCTCGCCTCCCTCCCACTCGCCGACCGAGCCACCGGGGACGGAGCGAGAGGGGACGGGGCACCACGGTGGTCGACCTGCTCGCACTCGGGATCGGTCCAAGGCGAGGGCAGGATCACGGTGGCGAGGGCTGAGGCGTGCCGGCGGGCGGCCAGCTGATCCAGCAGCGCACGGCGCTGTGCTGGATCGGTGCCGACACCGGATCGTGAGAGAGCCGTCTCAAGCTGCCGCTCGATCCGGCGCCCGCGGCGATTCGCCCGCTGCTTCTCGGGCATCTTGGCCAGCCGTGAGGCGAGGGCTCCTGCCCGTTCGGTGGCACGTTCCCTGGTGATCTGGGCGGCATCACGATTCCGCGTGGCGACTCCCAGACGCGAGAGCAGACGTTCCCGCGCTTCGCGTCCCAGCGTGGCCAGCAGCCCCTGCGAGGCGGCGTCCGGCTTGTGCAGCCGCAGCTCGATGCCCATAGCCAGATGCCAGAGCATGGCCGCCATGATCGGGCCGACCACGGCTCGCACAGTGCCGCCTACCGGACCTGACTCGGCGAACGCGGGGATGGTCTGCACGGCGGTGAGCACCCAGACCAGGGTGCCGGGCGCGCCAGGCGCGCCTTGGTTGCGCAGGTTCTGGCGGGCCAGCAGGGCGTTCGCGAACAGTGCCAGCTCGGCCGTGGAGAAGAAGGCGGCCCGTTGCACGGTATCGGTCATGCCCAGGTGGTCAGCTGCGAAGAACCAGCTGGTCTCGGCGCTGTACGCCGTGCTGGCGAGCGCAGCGAGGGCCGCGACCCAGACCGTGGGGGTGCCGGCGCGCAGGACGCGTGCCCGCAGCCGGTCGCGTCGGATTGACCATCCGGCCAGCACCAGGGCGAACACCCCGACGGCTGCGACCGCGAAGACGGGATCGGTGCCGAAGGGGAGTGACATGGCGATGGGGTGAGTCATGCGGCCTTTCGGAGAGCGGCGATCAGGGAGTGGGTGTGCGCCTGGCGGGGAACCTGCACCGGCGAGACGATGTCCTCGTCCTCGGCGGTCTCGTCGTCGGCCGGCTCGGTCTCGTCGGGCTGCTCCCAGTAGCGGTCGCGGTCGGCGACGGCGTGGGCGGCGTTGCGCATCAGGTCCTGTGCCCATTCGAGGTTGAGCCGCAGTGCGTAGGCGAGGCGTTCGGGGCTCCAGCCGCGGACGTAGGCGTGGCGGGTGACGGCTTCGCGCTCGGCGTCGCTGAGGTGGATGTCGCGTCCTTCAAAGGCTGCCTTGACGCGGCTGTAGTCCAGGCGCTTGTTGACCTTGGCGTGCCAGGGGCGTCGCTCGTCCTCGGTGAGCCCGCCCCACATGCCGTGGCGGAGTTCGTTGTCGAGGGCGTAGTCGAAGCACGCCTTCTTCACCGGGCACCGGGCGCAGATCGACTTGGCCTCGTCGATGGCCGCGCGGTTACGGGCTGTGTGGAAGAACAGCTCGTCGATGGCCTTGGGCGGCATGTTGTGGCACTCGCCGCGGGCCTGCCAGCTGTGGTCGGCGATGCCCCGGAGGGTGGGGGGAGGCGTGTCGTTGGTGGTGATGTGGCGCATGTCGGTCTCCGGAGGTCGCCTCGTGGGCGCGGACCGTCGGCACTGGTGGTGGCGGGGTGCGGCGGTGCGCTGCGAGGCGGGCTCGGGGTACGGCGTCGGCCGTACGCGAGGCGGAACGTTTCTATGGAGAAGTGGGCTGCGGTCAGGCGGCGGACGCCTGGGACCGCGCGGCCAGGGCGCGGTCGATGCGGCAGGGGTGTGCTGTGGTGCGCGGCGCGTTGCCCCGGGCAGCGCCGTCGAGGCTGATGCGCCGGCGGCGGCAGGGCTCGCCCTCGACGGCGCGACACCACTCGCACGGCACGCCGAGGACATCGGGGCCGCCGGCGGCGATGGCGGCCTCTCGGGCTGCACGGGCTGGGCGGTACGGGGCCAGCTCGGCGCGCACGGCGGGCGGGATGTAGGAGTCGTTGACCGCGGTCGGCTGGTCCTTGAGCCCCGGCCGGTGTCGCCCTGCGGTGATCCCGCGGTGTGCCGAGGGGGCGGCTTGTCCGGCAGCCACGGCATCGCGCGCTGCCAGCAGCTCCGCCCTCCAGGCTTTCGGGTTGTCCGGGTCGGCCATCGGGGTCGGGTCGGTGTGCCGGGCCAGACGGTCGCGGCGGTGCGCGTACCAATCGCGGGCCACGTCGGCGGGCAGGATCGGGTACTGGGAACTCACGATGCGCTTGCGGGAGGTCTCGCGCACGTCCCAGCCCAGGTCGGTGGTCATCGGGACGTCGTCGAGCAGCTCATGCCATGTGTTGAGTTGGTCGCGGGCCTCGCCCGCGTTGGTGCGGATGAGGCGGGGGTCCAGTCGTCCGACGTAGGTGATCACGGCAGCAACTTCGCGGCGGTTCAAGGTAGTTACTCCGTTCCAGTCGGTTCGTCGACGGCGGCGAGCAGGGCGGCCATGTGCGCGTCGGCGCGGGTCATGCCGGCCTGCGGCTCGGGTGTGCCGCCGGGCAGGGCGTAGAGGTTCGGGCGCTGGGGTGTGGGGCTGTGCTCGCGGGCGATCCAGGACCGCCAGTCGGCAGCCCAGGCTGCGGCGGAGCGCGGGCTCCAGGCGCTGCGGTGGTGGCGCCACTTCGCGTCGGCGGCCTGCAGGCCGTCCTCGCCGAGGCGTGTGAGGTGTCCCTGCTGCTGGGCCCAGGACAGGCTCGTGTCGTCGACCTGCCAGTCCGTAGCGGAGGTGAGAGCGACAGCACTACTGCTGCTGTACTTACGGTTCACCTTCGGTTCACTACGGTTCTGGGGGTCAGGTTCTGCCCCGGAGGGGGGTCGGATTCCGCCCCGGGGAGGGGTCAGGTTCCGACGAGGGGGTGCAGATTCCGACCGGGGCAGATCCTGACGACGGGGGGCGGATTCCGCCCCCGCCTTCGGCCAGATGCCGTACTTCCGGAGCCGCCCGCCCTCCACCTCGGGCACCGGGTCGGTGTCTGTCAGAGGTTCGACGTAGGCGTCAGGGTCGTCCTTCCTGACGGTCGCGACCTTGGCGATCCACGCAGCCGTGCGCGTCAGCCGGTAGACGGTGCTGTGCTGCGGGCCCTCGTAGCCGTCGAGCACCTCCAGCTCGTCTGCATCGGACAGTGCGGTGAGGGCGGCGCGCACAGCGTTACGACTGGCGTTCGTCCGTCGCATCAGCGAGGTGAGGGATGCCCAGGCGACACACTGGTCGTCGGGTACCCGGTCAGCCAGAGCCAGCAGGACCAAGCGGGCGTTCCCGCGGCTGACGCTGTGCTCCCACACCCACTCCCGGGCGTCCACGCTCATCGGGACACCGCCGTATCACGGCGCCTGGCCGGGCAAGCGAAAGCGGCTGCCGCGCTGGCCGGTGAAACCGGCCTTTTGCGCAGGGCAGGCGGCATGTAACACTCTCCTACGTAGTGAAACCCGCGCCGGTGTGCCCCGTGGAAAGGGCCGGTGCGGTGAAGGTGGGTAATCGCTGCCCTTGCCGGGGCAGGAGTGCCATCAGGCGGTCGGCGTCCAGGAGTTTGCGGCTCCATGGGCGCCGTCGCTGTTTTCGGGGCTATGTCGCCCTGCTGGATCATGCGTTCTACATATGGCTCCTCATGCCGTCTGCCGCCGGGCGGGGTGCCCGGCGAGGGACGACGAACATATGCAGGCTCTGCGGCAAGATCCAGACCTTGCTAAAGGACTCTCTACAATTCGCGCGAGAGGGCGGCGGCACCCGCTTCTGCCGACACAGGCGGCGGGGCAGGGCGCGGGCAGCAGGATGATCACCAACGACGCACTCGGAAGTGATCTTCACGGTGCCCCTCTTTCTCGTGTGGTCACGGCTGTTGGGCCGGCTGGCCATAAGGATTTAAGCCAACGCCTGGAAGCTCCGTCAAAGCTGACCGTATGCCCGTTATGGCTGCATAGGTCGTTAGTTTGCGGAAGCCTGCCAGGGCGGGCCTGCGGCACGCAATGCCCTTGCCAATTACGGGAGATGGGGAAGGTTGGTGGCCCGGGAGAGTTGATCCATTTGCTGGTCTAGACCGCCGTTCGGGGGCGGTCGCCAAAATCGGCAAACATTTGCCGGTTTCGCAGATCAGGCGGGCGCGCGAGGGCGAGATGCCCGGTTCGTGGTTGAAGTGCTCATCGCGGCCAGCGAGCAGGGCGACGCCCTTGCTGCTTCTGTGGCCCGCGGAGGCGATGGCTGAGCGCAGACTTAGGGGTATGGGGTCCGATTTGGGCTGAGGGGGCAGATGTCAAAATCCATTCGGCCCCCTATGTCTGAAGCTGCCGCGCCCTGTTGAATCGCCAAAGCAGACCGCATGCCCTTTCGGCTGCACAGTCCGCGTGTTTGTGGGCGATCCGTCAGGGCGGATTTCAGCGCCCAACCCTCTTGCAGATTGGGTGGGATGAGGCATGCGGTCGGTGCGGCAGGGGTGATCGCGTTGCTGGTCTATGCCGGCAAGGGGGCGTGGAATTCGGAATCATTTGCCGGTTTCGAGGATCAGGCGTAAGCGCGAGAGGGAGAGGTTCGGTTCGCGGATGATCTATGACGCGGCCATCGGGACCTCTGGTTGATACTCGGCAGTCACATTCTGGTGGGTATGTGGTTGCCGCCACACGTGGTCAAGATCGTTAAAATAACGCGTATGGTTTTAGGTGGGGAGACGTTAAGGGCGGGGGACGGCGATTGCACTGTCCCTCTTTTTGTATGCCCGAAAGCGGGTGTCTCCTGTCACGCCAACGCAATGACAGGGAGAGGCTGATGGCCGCGACGCGGCGGGCCGACAGTGACGCGGCTGCGAAGATCGGAGTAGCCGGGCAGTACATGGGCTTCGGCGGGATGCTGAAGCGGTGGCGGAAGGCTGCCGGCGTCAACCAGATCGTCCTAGCGCGTGCCCTGGGAATCGGTGAGCGCACGTACCGCACGATCGAGCGCGGCGCGACCCCGCGGTTCTCCCAGACCCAGTGTGATGCCTTGGCGGACCTGCTGAAGCTGGATGCGGACGAGCGCCACGCTCTGCTGCTCTACAACGTCGGCACCTACCTGCGGGCCTCGACAGCTGACGGTCGACCCGAGCTCGGGCCGGCCCTGAGGCTGCTCATCGACCGCCAGATGCCCTCGCCGACCTACCTGTCCGACCGCAACTGGAACATCCTCGCCTACAACAAGGCCATGGCCGAGCTGTGGCCGTGGGTCATGGAGCCTCGCGCCAACATCATCAGGTGGGCGTTGACCACCCCGGAAGGGCGTGCCACCTACCACGACTGGCACAAGCACGCCGCGGTGTTCGTCCGGATGCTGCGCTTCGCGCTCACCACCCACGGGGGTGATGCTGATCTTCAGGAACTGATCGCGGACGTTAAGAAGAACCCCGAGATCCAGAAGATCTGGGACGCGGACGCCGACCTCGTTGAGCACCGCGACGGCCACGTTTTCCTGGCCAGCGTCCCCACCCTCGGCTGGAAGACGATCGAGATCGTCAGCCACGTGGCCTACCCGGCGATCATGCCCGACTGTCGCTTCGTCGTGATGACCTGGGTGGAAGCGGAACCGGACTCCCAGCGGGATGCGTTGGGCGGCCCGCGCAACGCATGGGCAGAGGAAACGCACAACACGGCGCATGAACGCAGCCGCGCCAAGGCGCGCATTGCGGAAGCGGATCGGCTCCGCGACATGGACCTGCGCACCGCGCGTCTGGTGGTCGACAGCGCACAGAAGGCCGCGGCCAAGGCCGGCAAGGACGGAATTCCCCTGCCCGCACTCAGCCGCCTCGTGGGGCCAGCCTCCCAGCTGACGCTATCGCCATCGACTCGCAATGTGATCTGGGCAGTTGAGGAAGCACCCGGGGAATGGGGCGTCTCGCAAGTATCGCCCGCCACGCTGATTGCTCGTGTGCCGCCCGCCGCCATACACGGAGACGTGCGAGCCGAGTTGAAGAGGCTCACACGGATTGCCTTGCCAGCTGCCCCCGACGCTGCCGCCGGCCGAGTGCAGCAGCTCCTCAGTGAACTCGACCAGCAGCAAAGCCTATTGCGTGAAATCCAGCGAGACCTGACCGGGAACAAGCCGACGCTCCATTCTTCCCGAGATGTAGCCCGTGGAATCCAAGCCGAACTCGTCTCGTGAGTCACCGACAAAGACATTCTGATCGGCGCCGAGTTTCCTGCCCTGGTGTGCCATGACCTGCTCGCCCATTACGAAGCCTGAAGGAAGAACCGATTCCGTGCACCAGTACACCTATGCCTGTCCGCTGCGCTGGAGCGACGCTGATGCCTACGGTCACGTCAACAACGCGCAATTCCTCAGCTACATGGAGGAAGCCCGCACGCGGATGTTCCAGGAAATCATCCCTGCGAACGAGGAAGAGCGGCGCCAGAATGCCTTCGTTGTGAGCCGAACCGTCATCGACTACCGCACCCCCCTCTTCTACGGGTCCGCACCCGTCGATGTGCAGGTCTGGGTCACGAACGCTTCCGCCGCCACCTTTGAACTCGCCTACGCGATCAGAGATGCCGAGCAACTGTACGTCGAAGCCACCACCAAGATCGTCGCGTACAACTTGGACTCCGGTTCTCCGCGGCGTCTCTCGGATGCGGAACGGGCTTTTGTCGCTCGCTACACCAATCGCTGATCCGGTCGTGTACGAGTGGTCGTAACGCTTTGCCCCAGAGTGCCGCAACCGGCCCACTAGCAGCCACGCCCTGGCCCAGCGATCGAAAGCTGACTTCGTCGACGGCATGACCTTGCGCGCTGCGGGACGAACGCGGACGCGCCGCTGGCGGTCTCTAGGGCAGCGGCGGCCCGCGGTTTAGCCCAATCTCGATGCCGAACGGGTAACGCGGCATGGTCTCTTCCCGGCCCGTGGACGCCACCACCTCCCAGGCCGAGCCGGCGATGTTCCAGGCGTAGGACTCCACGGTGCCGGGCGTCGGCGGATCGAGCAGACGCGGGACTGCTCGGTGTGCACCCGGTTAGGAGGCAACGCGGAGCGTCAGTTCGCGAAGCTGGCGGCCGGTGGTAGTGATGTCGTATCGGCAGGCATTGTCGAGAGCCGCCTTGGCCAGGGGGTGGCGCTGGTGAAAGTCCCGGCCCATCTCGTCTAGCGCCACAGCCAGCGAGCACGGATCGCCAGGGGTGTAGGCAACACCACCGCCTCCGACGATTTCCCGCACACCGGGAAGATCGGAGTAGACGACCGGAAGTCCGTGGGCTTGAGCCTCGATGAGGACGAGCCCGAAAGCCTCTAGGCCCGTGGTCGTGAAGACCCAGGCGTCGAAGTTCGGCAGGCGGCGCCACAGTTCGGCGCGCGGCAGGAACGGAACAAAGTGGACCCGCTCCCGCAGCCCGAGTTCGATAACCCGCTGTTCCAGATGCTCTCGTAGGGGGCCCTTGCCGATCACGGTCAAGTGGTGTGGCTGATTGGTCAATGCGAGGGATTCGACGGCGGTGATCGTAGATTTGTTGTCGTCCAGGCGACCGGCCTGCACCAGAGACAGGGGGCCAGGGCTAGCAGGCGGTCGATCGTGTACTCGGGCATTGTTCAGAGGGATGCCCCACGGGATGACCGTGAGCCGATCGGTGAATCGGCGTCCGGTGAGACGGTCGATGCGTTCGGCGAGGGCGGCGGTCGGGGCGACGATCGCGGCGCTCGCGGCAGCGACTTCATTCATGGCCTCGTGTTCCGATGCGGTCCGCTCGGCCACCATCACGTCGGGGCCGTGGGCGATGGCGATGATCGGGATGTTGCCGGCGGTTCGGGTGAAGGCCAGGCTGAGAGCCAACCCGAGGTACTGAGCGTGAATGGCATGCGGCCGGATCTTTTCGATGAGGGCACCCACCTCGCGCGTCAGCTCATCGACGTACGAGTCGAAGCAGGGGCCTTGAGGGCGCTTCGTCGTGGAGAGGGTGATCAGATGATCAAACGCGGCCGTCCAAGCCTGATCGGCCGGCGCCCTCCCCAGGAAAGTCGTGTGGACGTCAGGCATTGCCTGGTAGAGATCGTTTACGAGGATCATGCCCCCGGACGAAGGTACGGAGGGACGGTTGATGCCGGTCAGGATGTTCAGAAGCTTGTCGGTCATGCGGAAACTCCGTTCACGGATGGCCGTTGGCCGGAAATCGACGATCGGCTCCCGGGGCCAGTTGAGCCGGGCGCCCGCGAGCTGTAGCGGGCGCGGGGTCTAACCGATCAGGTACGCGGCATCGCCGCCGTCCCTGGCCGATAGCAGCCGCCCGAGCTGCGCGTACCGCCGCTCGCTCAGTGCCTTCTGCCACCCCGCCAGGGACCGCACATCGAACTCCGTGTGCTCTGCTGGATCGAGCACGATCTCGTCGAGCTGCTCGGGGGACAGCCGGCCGCCATCGAAGATGAGCCCGAGCTGGTTGATGGGCCAGTCCGGGCGCAACGGCTGGAATCGCACGGCGAGTAGTCGCGGCCTTCCCTCGAACGAGATCCCTGTCTCCTCCTTGGCCTCGCGGACAGCCGTCTCGAACGGGAACTCTCCCTCCTCGGCGCCGCCCCCCGGAAACTGCCACACGTTCGCTTGATTGACTGCACGCAATAGCAGGGGCCGGTCATTCTCGTCGGTGAAGAACAATGCCGCCCACATCGCGCATCGCGGCAGCGACTCTACGAACTGCTCCACCGGCAGCATTCCCTGACTCACCTATGCACCCTCTCGGATTTCGCTGAGCGGAAGATGAGTTCTTCCAGCCCCATGGACGATTTCGATGACGTTTGGCCTCTCGCGCTGACGAGGTGGCGCCCACCACGACGCCAGGTGCGGTGTGAAGACGGCCGTGACCTCCTCGGTCGGATGTAAGTAGCCTTTGCTGTCCTGTTCTGCCGTCCATGCTCTGACTGCCGACCTGGGGTAGACGGGATTTATCCCCATCTCTCCCTTGGGGAGGATTCCATTGAAGGGGGTGGGTATTCCCTCGCTGTTCCAGTATTCCCATGCCTCAAGAGCCTTGGCTTTTTCGAAGCAGTGGTAGAGCTGCTGGTAGCGCGGCATGTACCGGATCTCGCGGAAGATCATCTGGCCGATCAGTCCAGGTGCGACGTTCCGGAGCGTGCTGAGATCAGCGCCCAGGAACGTGACCGCCGCCGCATCCTCGGAAGGGTGCAGCGCGGTCCGGGCGAACAGGTGGGACAGTCGTCGCCGGACGTAATCGGCGACTCCCGGGCCGAGAACCGGTTCCAGTCCTTCGATGAGCTGGACGAGCCGGTAATGCCGCGGATTGAAACGAGCCAGGTCGAACAACTGGTCCATGCCGTCCACGGCGGCGAAGGCGAGTCGTTTGTAGAGCCAGTTGTTCAGCTCCCCGGCTTGGGCATGCGTCTTGGTCTCCGGAGTAACGGAGTGGAGCATCAGGTATTCAGACAGAACCTCGAAGTACAGGTAGCCGAGGAATGGCACGTGGGTCACGGCGCCGGACAACTGGTCGATGAAGTCGGGTGCCGGAGTGGCATGGCCGGCGGCGTTGCGCAGGGCGACGTCGAAGAACATGGCCGCGGCACGCAGCCCGGTCAGCACGGCGTGGTCGAGCTGGTCGTTCTCGGCCAGGGTCAGGAAGCTCCGGTAGCGCTCGTAGGTACGCAGGTGGACGGCGCCGAGATGCAGGTAGTCGACGCCTTTGGGCCGGATCGGGGCGTCCGGGATGACCTCGAAGACCATAGGCGTGGCGGACGGCTTCGTCCGCATCAGGTAGGCGCCGAGGTTGTGGGGTCGCAGTCCCTCACGCTGACTGGTGAGAGGTGAGCAGTACAGCGCTCCGACCAGGCATCCGGTGGAGACGTGCAACTGCTGGCTGATGCGGATGGCGGCGATGTCCTTGGTGGTGTGCAGCAGGTACATCGGTTTTCCGCTGACGAGTGCTTCGGTCATCGCGTTGCGCCGTATCAGCCAGCCGTTGGGGGTTGAGTGCTCCAGGTAGTGGCGCCAGTCGCTCTCGCTTTCGGCCAGCGAGGCAGGAATTTGCCGCTGCGCGGGCATGGTGTAGTCCGTGTGGGCGTGTTCCCATTCGTCGCGCAAGACAACTCCCGAAGATGGAGGATTTGGCCGCGGGGCCCGGGGGGATTTCGAGAGTCTAAAGAGTCTCGACGTTTGGCCCGGAAAGGCGGTTTCGGCAGTCGAGAACGTAGGTTGCGCATTTCTCGATCATCGCGAGGTCGAAGCGCGGATGATCCATGAGAAGAACCACCGCATCAGCGGCGGCTACCTCTTCCGGGGTGGCATCGACCCGGGGCACGTTTAGCCCGGTGTCGTCGCCGTCCGGGATGTTGGGTTCGGCGCCGCAGACATCGGCGCCGAGGCGGATGAGGAGTTCGGCGACACGCGCCGATGGGGAATTGCGAAGGTCGGTGGCGTTGAACTTGTAGGTCAGGCCGAGCAGCAGAATCCGAGATCCGCTGACCGGCATGCCCCGCTTGTTGAGTGCTTCCACGAGGCGCTGGACGACGTAGTCGGGCATGTGCCGGTTCACGTCGGAGGCGAGTTCCGCGAACCGGAACGGGATGCCAAGCTCCTGCTGGGCCTTCCATGAGAGGAACATCGGGTCGACGGGCAGGCAGTGCCCGCCGACCCCCGGCCCCGGGGTGAACTTCGTGAATCCGAACGGCTTGGTCGCGGCGGCGTCGATCGCCTCCCAGATGTTCACGCCGAGGGCAGCGGCCAGCATCGCCATCTCGTTGATCATTGAGATGTTGACGAACCGGAAGGTGTTCTCCAGCAGCTTGGCCAGCTCGGCGACCTTCGGCCCTGACACCGGCACCGTGGTCTCGAAGATGCCGTCGTAGAAGCCCTTGATCACGTCGAGCGATTTGGCGTCGATTCCGGACACCAGCTTCGGCGTCCCGTCGAACGACCACCGCTTGTTTCCGATCCGCTCGGGGCTGAAGCCGGCCAGGAAATCCGCCCCGCCCTTGAGGCCCGAGGTCTCTTCCAGGATCGGCAGCAGCAGTTCCTCGGTGGTGCCGGGATAGCTCGTGGACTCCAAGACCACCGCCACCCCGGGGCGAAGGTGCTCGCCCAGCGTCCGGGCGCAGGACTCGATGTACGTCAGGTCGGGCACGCCGTCCCGCAGTGGGGTCGGCACGGTGATCACCGCGAGATCGAATCCGGCCAGCTCGGCGGCGTCGGCGGTCGCGGAGTAGGCCCCGGAGTCCAGCACTGCGCGAAGCCGCGAGGAGTCCACGTCCCTCACGTAGGACTGGCCGGCCGCGAGCTGCTGGACGTGGTGCGCGTCCACGTCGTAGCCCACGACACGGTGACCCACCTCGGCGGCGCGTACAGCCAGGGGAAGCCCTACGTAGCCCTGACCTGCGACGACTATCTGCATGGCAGCTCCTACTCGATTGCGGTGTTTGAATGGACTGTCGTTTCTGGTCTGGCAAGGAGAAGTGCTGTGCCTCTGGTGTCTGTCGTGATGCCCGTGTACAACTCGGCAGCCACCCTCGGCGCAGCCGTCCGATCGGTGCTGACGCAGACCCACAGCGACCTGGAGCTGCTGGTCACCGACGATCAGTCCTCCGATGGCTCGATGGATCTGCTTCGCGAGTTCGCCGAGCAGGACGAGCGCGTCCTGCCGGAGTCGGCACCTGAGCGGGGCGGTGCGGGCCGGGCTCGCAACCTCGCGATCGAGCGGGCCCGCGGGGACTACGTGGCCTTCCTCGACAGTGACGACATGTGGCTGTCGGAGAAGACCGAGAAGCAGCTCGCCTTCGCCGCGGAGGCCACTGCGCCTTTGACGTTCACCTCGTACTTCAAGATGGACGCCGACTACGACGGTGAGAGCACCGACTGGGTCCCGAACGGCCGGGTGATCCGTGCGCGGGCGCACGTGGACTACCGTGCGATGCTGGTCCAGGACCACATCGGTGCTCTCACCGCCATGTACGACCGCAATCTCCTGGGCACGAGGCTGATGCCGGAGATGCGCAAGCGCCAGGACTACGCTCTGTGGCTGTCGATCATGCGGGACGGCGCTGACGCCCGGGGCCTGGCCGAGCCGCTTGCCGTGTACCGGGCGGGTCAGGCGGGATCGCTGTCCTCCAACAAGATGTCCCTGGTCAAGTACAACTGGGCCTTGTACCGCGAGCATGAGCACCTGTCGGTCCCACGGTCGACGCGGGCGTTGGCCGGCGCTGTGTGGCAGTCGCTGCGCAACTCGCGCATCTAGCGCGCACGGGCCCGGGTAGCCCGGTGCGCCACCGTTTCCGGGAGTGCCCAATTTGGCCCCGCCCCGTGGCCGTGCCGCGCGCTCGGGGGCTGTCCCCGGGGGCGGGACTCGGTAGTAGGTCACCGTTGGCGTCGGCCAGCTACGCGGCCGAGCCGTCGCCGGCCCCCGCGCGCAGGAAGAGCTGGAGGAGCAGCCGCCGGTCGGCGACCGGGACAGTCTCCTGACCTCTGTGGAGCGCCTCCCGGCCGTGCAGGAAGCGACGCTGGTTCACGATGAGGTAGTCCCCGGGCTGGAGCATGAAGGAGACCTGCCCCCGGACAAGCTCCTGGGCGAGTTCCCTGGCGGCGTCGGCGTGCGCCTGGCCGAGCTGGGACCGCTCAAGCATCTTGGCGGTGAACCGGACGAACCCCGCGCCCGGGTCGGAGCCGTCCAGGATCGGGAACGGCGTGTGCTCCTTGCCCACGCCGAACAGGTCGAAGAAGGTCCCGTAGTGGTAGGCCGACTCGGCCAGCAGGGCGCGGCTGTCCTCCGACAGTCGCGCCACCGCCGCGTGCGCGTCGGAGAGGATGCTGGGGCCGCCGCCGAGCGGGTCGGGGCGAACGCACAGGAGCGTGGTGAAGTCCGGGGGTAAGGTCGCGTTCACCAGGTCCATATGGAAGGCGTTGTATCCGATGCCGCTGGACTTGCCGGGGTCCTTGTCGATCTTGACCCCGATATCCTTCCACAGGGGCCACCGCGGGAAGGGTGAGAAGGGGGCCGCCACCTCGGCCGCGAAGCCTGTCGCCAGCCGCATGAACCGGTCGTCGTTGCTCCCCAGTGCCTTGGCGAGGTTCCCCAGGCGCAGCACGGCGTATCCGCCGCCTTCCTCGGTCAGCGCCTGGCGCAGGATCGCTGCGGTTTCCTCGAACCGCGGGGTGGCCGTTAGCTCGCTCCGGTACCGCTCCATGGTGGACTTCGCTAGGAACGAGCCGTCCAGCTCCCACCTCGGGAGAGAGCGGTCGATCAGAGCGGCTTCGAGTTCGCTCGGGATATCGATGAACACGCGGAGCTTCCTTCTCTCTTGGGGTTCTCGGCGGGGACCAGGGGCAGATGGACGACGATCCGCTTGCCTCCGTTAGTTGGGTCCGGGACGACTTCGCCCCGACCACGGACTTCCCTCATCAGGGCGTTGACCACGAACAGGCCGCGGCCCCCGAGGCCGTGGGTAGCTGGTAGGGGCTTTGGCTTGAACGGGTGGGCATCCGCGACGGCAGCACCAGCTGGGTCCTGTCCTCGACGGCGAAGCTGACCGTGGCTGTGGGCGAGAGCACGGTCGCGTGCTGCACCACGTTCGTCACGAGCTCGCTGATGATCAGGCACGCCGTGTCCACGACCTGCTCGGACATGCCCCAGCGTGCGAGGACTTTGACGGTTTCACGACGGGCCAGCGGAACGTGCTCGGCCGTGGAGATCACCTGGATGTCGTGGTGCATCGCAGTGCTGGACATCGCGCAGCTCACCCTCTCTCCGGGCGGCAGCCGCCCGGACCGTGACCGAGGGTAATAGCCTCAGCGCGCAGAGGTGTTCACTGGCCGGGTTCGGGATCGTCGCCAGCAGTTGGCCGGCCATGGAGCGCAGGTCCTGCCACCGTTCGTGCAGCATCTCGGCCGGACCCGGGCGGCGACGGCGCCACTGCTCATGAGCAGCGTGGCAGGTAGCCACGATCGTGTCGCGGCTGAACCGTGGCTTCTTCTCGTTGTAACGGGATGTGGTGGGGGCGGGGTGGAGAAGACGGGCGGATTGCGCCACCTTGCTGCCGCGCGGGCCGATGTGCACCGTGCCTTGGGCGGACAGGATCAGCAGCGCCCGTCCCACGGGTGCGGAGTCGCTGCACACCGTGGTGGCCAGGAATTTCGCGCTGGGCAGTCGGTGATCGCGGGCGTAGACGCCGGCGGCGATCTGGGCGCGCAGCCGGTCGGCAATGTGGGTGACGAGCGCGTCGTGGAGGTCCAGACTCCCTGCCGGGAAGATCCGTTGGCTTCGCCTCTCCAGAACGTTGCTGTCAACGAGGCTGCTCACCGCGGCCCGGACCAGTTCGACAGGTGCCCGCAGGCCACCTGGTTCACCCGGAGTTCGAGCCCAACGGGGAGGTCGCCCTTGGTGATTGCGGCCGTGATGGCCCTGGCCACTTCGGGCACGGCGGTGCCCGGCCGGATGGCGTCGTGCAGCGCTTGCACCAGCTTCGCCACGGCAGATGCGTACACCACCAGGTCGGCATAACACGTCACGGGCCGCTCGGGGTCGGCACGTGCCAGCAGGATGTCCCACCGTCGTTCCTCGGCGGCGGAGCCGTTGGCGGCGGCGCGACGGGTTTGGCCGACGGGAGCCCAGTGGCGGGCGATGCGCCGGACCATGTCGACGTTGCGGGCAACAGCCGCAGGAGCGGCCTGCATCGTGTTGCGGCCGACACGGCGCAGGACGAGGAGATCGTCCCGAAGCTGACGCGGGTCCAGCGTCCGAGCCGCGGCGTCGTCGGTGGTCGCGGTGGTCACTTCGCCGCTCCTTCCTCATGCCGCTGGTGGGAGGGGCGCAGGCGGAGGAGAAGGCTGGTGTGGGAATTCATCAGGACCGAGGGGGAGCGCGGCGCCGGCGCGGCCGGGGCGAGGTCGGGCCACCGGCTGAAGAGGGCTTCGAGCGCGAGTCGTCCTTCGAGGCGCGCGAGGGGCGCGCCGATGCAGGCGTGGGGCCCGTGGCCGAAGGAGGTGTGGCCGCCCTCGCGGGTGATGTCGAAATCGTCCGCGGTGGGGCCGTAGCGGTCGGTGTCACGCCCCATGGCCGCGTAGCAGACCATCACCGGGTCGCCCCGGCGGATGAGGGCGTCGCCGAGGACGCTGTCCCGGGTGGCGAACCGCATCAGAAAGTTGGCGGTGGGGGGCTGCCACCGCAGGATCTCTTCGACCGCGCGGTCCCACGAGACATCGCCCTGGAGCAGCAGGTCGAGCTGGTCGCGGTGGCTGGTGAGGGCGAGCACCCCGTTGACGAGGAGGTGGACGGTGGTCTCGTGCCCGGCAGCGATGAGGACCTGCACGGTGGCGACGAGTTCCTCCGTCGTCAGCTGCTCGTCGTCAGGGAGCTGGAGCAGGGCGCTGGTGAGGTCGTCCCCGGGATGACGGCGCTTGGCGTCGAGATGGCGGGTGATGATGTCCTCGATGGCCGCGAGCGCGGCCGTCGGATCGCGGGTGTCGTCGAAGAAGACCTCGTAGTGGCCACGCAGCGCCTCGTGTTCGGACTCCGGCAGGCCCAGCAGGAGGCTGATGACGGTCATCGGCAGCGGCCACGCCACGAGCTGTCGGAAGTCGACGATCCCGTCGTCGGCGACGGTGGCAGCGTCGGCGAGATCAGCGAGCAGCTCCTTGGTGATGATGTCGATGCTCGTCCGCAGAGCCCGTACCCGCGTCTCGGTGAACACGGCCGCCAGCGGACCGCGCAGACGCCAGTGATCGACACCGTCGGTCGTGATCAGGCTGCGTCCGGCCGGTGCGGCCAGACCGATCAATGGCCAGTTGGCAGGGATGTCGCCGCGCTGGAGGGCAGCCCAGTGCCTTGGGTCCTTGCGGAAGATGTCGGTGTTGCGCAGTGCGGCACGGGCGGTGGCGTCGCGTGTGATGGCCCACACCGGTACGCCGCCGGGCAGCTGGACCGGAACGACCGCGCCGGCCTTGCGCATGACGGCGGCGTCGTAGTGGAGATCGAGGCTGTGCGGGTCGAGCCGGTGCACCGGACGCGACAGCGACAGCTCAGGCGGCGACGGCTCGGTGACGGGAGTCGGGTGGGTCAGATCCACGGGGTGCCTCCGGCGTAGCGGGCGGTCGGTGGGGTGGGGGTGAAGGTGACGGGCAGGGACTCCAGGCCGCGCATCCACACCGTCGGTTGCCAGCGGACCTGCTCGGGCGGGCAGGCCAGGTGCAGGTCGGGAAGGCGGTCCAGGAGCACCTCTATCCCTGCGGTGACGATCGCCTCGGCCATGTCTCGCGCCGGGTCGGGGCAGCTGTGCGGGCCGTGGGAGTAGGACAGGTAGGCCCGGCTGCCGCGCATGCCGGCGCCCGGTTCGGGGCGGAGGTGGGGGGCGCGATTGGCGGCGGCCAGCCCCAGCAGGACCAGGTCGCCGGCCGGGATGGTGACGTGGCCGAGGTGCGCGGGGCGACTGGTCCAGCGCCCGGCGAAAATGGCGGTGGGGGTGTCGTCCCAGAGGACTTCGCGCAGGGCCTGGCTGACGGCGAGCTGGCCACGGACGAAGGCGTCGGTATGGCGACGGTCGGTGAGCATCCGGTGGATGGCGTTGCCCATCCAGTTCGCGGTGATCTGGTGACCGGCCACGATGGTAACGATCAGGTCCTGGCAGAGCTGCTCGTCGCTCAGACCGACGGGGGCGGCGGCCAGCCGCGAGGCGACATCGGCACCGGGACGCGCGCGCACCCGCCCGACGAGCGCTTGCATGGTGCGGTGGAGGTGCTGGTGGCCGGCCAAGGCGCGGTCGCCGCCGGCGAGCTGATCGGTGGCCGCCGCCATCAGAGCCTCGTGTTCATCACCGGGCACGCCCAGGGCCCAGCCCATCACCATCACCGGCAGCAGCAAGGCGTAGTGGGCCATCAACTCGGCCCGACCGCGGTGCGCGAGGGACTCGACGAGGTCCTCGGCATGCCTTTCGCACTGGGCCCGGAACTCGACCGGGTCGACGCCGGACAGAGCACGGCTGACCGCCCCGGCGCGCTGGCGGTGTTCGGCCCCTTCGGTATAGAGGAGAGAAGCACCTGCCAGGCCGCCGCCGACCATCGGCCACAGCGGCCACTCGTCCGGGATCTGCTCGCGCAGCCGCCACCGCGCCACGTTGCGCGCGAACAGAGCTGTGTTGGTGGTGACTTGGGTCAGCTCGCGGTGTCCGAGCACCAGCCAGGCCGGCACCTGCCCGTCCAGCAGCACCGGCGCCACCGGCCCGTAGGCGCGCCTCAGCTCGGAGAAGACCTCGGCCGGGTCGCGGTGATAGTCCGGGGCACCCAGCATGATCGCCCCCCGGTGGCTTTCGGGCAGCTCCACGAGCCCCAGAGCCTGCGGACTGCTCATGCGTCTGCCTCCTGCAGGCCGGCGCGGTCCAGCACGTGCTGGACGAGGGCGATCAGTACGCCGCGGACGGATTGCCGGTCCCGGGCGTCGCAGCGCAACACCGGTACGCCGGGGGCCATATGCAGCGCGTCGCGGATGTCGTCCAGGGTGTGCTCCTGGTCCTCGCGTCCGAAGACGTTGTGGGCCACCACGTAGGGCAGGCGCTTGTCCTCGACCAGGTCCAGGGACGGGAAGCAGTCCGTAACCCGGCGGGTGTCGACCAGCGCCACCGCGCCCAGGGCGCCGTTGAACACGGTGTCCCACACGAACTTGAAGCGGTCCTGGCCGGGAGCGCCGAAGAGGTACAGCACCGTGGACTCGCTGAGCGCGGCCCGGCCGAAGTCGAAGCCGACCGTTGTCGTGGTCTTCGACGGTGTGGCGGACAGGTCGTCGGTGCCGATGCTCGCGGCGGTCATCTCCGCCTCGGTACGTAGCGGGGTGATCTCGCTGACGGCACCGACGAAGGTCGTCTTCCCGACACCGAAGCCGCCGGCTACCGCGACCTTCACCCCGCGGCTGGCGGTCTGCGGGAGCGGCACCCGCCTGGCTTCAAGACTTGTTGCGGAGTCCAACGAGGACCTCCCTCAAGAGAGCTGCATCTGGTTGCGCGGCGGCGGTGGCGGGTGGGGGGTGTCGGGCGGTGACCCGGTTCTGGTCCAGGAGGCCGGAGATGAGGACCTGCGCCATCCCCACGGGCAGCCGCAGGAGGCTTGCGATCTCCACGACCCCGGTGGGCGAGGCGCACATCCGCACGATGGCGGCCTCCTCCAGCCCGAGGCCGGCGGTGTCGTCGCGCTCGGTGACGATCAGGGAAACCGCATCGAGTTCGTAGTCGGCGGCAGTACGACCGCCCAGGACGACGAACGACCGGTCCGGCACGTCCCAGTCGTCGCTCACGACGGAGTCCGGGGCGACCGCGGCGGGACGCTCAGGTGGTCCGCGACACGCTCCACCAACTGGGACATCGCGGTGCCCACGATGCCCGGGTCGGCCTCGCTCGTGGCCACGGTGGCGAGGATGGCGCCCTTACCAGCCCCGACTGCCAGCAGCTGGATGTTCGGAGTGTCGACGGTGGCCGTCAATGCCGGGCCTCCGGTATCGAACAGTTTCTCCAGCTGGTGAGAGAGGGTGAGCCACGTGGTGCACATTGCCGAGAGGAGATCGGCGGTGTCGCGGTCGAGGGTCTTGTCGTGGGCGAGCTTCATCCCCTCGTCGGACAGGAGCAGGGCATGGAGCACACCGGGGGTGTCGTGGCAGAGCTGGTCGAGCAGCCAGGGAAGGTCAGCGTTCATCGTGCTCCTACGGATTCGGTGCGGGCGCTGTGGCGCCGCGGGTGGCTTGGCGGAAGGCGGACACGCGCCGCCCGGATTCCTGCGGGCTTCGCGTCGGCGGCGATCCCGGCCCGGGGGGTTGCACGGCCGGGCTGGACCGCGTGGCGCCGCGGACGCGGCGGGGCAATCGCGTGGTGCCGGGAGGTGGCTGAGGTGCGGTGGCCGAACTCGGCGACTGCGGCTCACCCTCGCGGGCCGGCGACGGCCCGCCGCTTTGTGGACGGGCCGGAGCACGGACGGCTGCGGGGACGGACGCGGCGTCGTGGGTGAGCCACTGGCGGGGCAGGACCACGCTGGCTCGGATGCCGCCCGAGGCGGAGGCGCAGAACGCGATCTGCATACCGAAGCGCTCACCCGCGAGCCGTGCGGCGGCGAGGCCCAGTCGGCTTCCGGAGAGCTGGGTGATGTCGAGCGGCTGAGCGACGTCGACGGTCTCGCGTGCACGGCGCAGGGTCTCGTCACCCATGGCCAAGCCGCTGTCGTCTACGTGCAGGACCAGCGCCGAGACGGCGTCCTCGCCCGACACCCGCACCAGCGTCGTCGGTGGGCTGAACCGCAGAGCGTTGTCGACCAGTTCCCCCACCGCGTGGATCGCGGCAGTAACAGCGGGCCCGGCGACCGCGACGGGCACCTGGGGCAGAGCCAGCTCAACTCGCCGATGGTGCTCACAGCTCCCCACGGCCGCCCGCACGACGCGCTCCAACGCGACCGGCCTCGCCCACGGACGCCCCGCCCGGCGGGCTCCGCAAAGGGCCAGCAGCCGCTGGGTCAGCAACCCCGTACTCGACAGCCTCGCATCGAGTGCCTCAAGGTCGGCGCGCACGTCCTCCCGACGAATCGGGCCGGAAGCGTCCCAGTAGGGCCTCTTCCGCTCATCGATCTCCCGCAGGTGGTCGGTGATCGCAGCATGGAGGCGCTTCCCGCAGCCCTGCACCATGACCATTGCGGACGTCAGCCGCCGATGCTCCTGGTGGAGTGTGTGCACCGTCTTGTGGATGACATCCCGGAGCGTTTGGTCTGTGGGCAGCAGAACCTGCTCGCCGAGTCGCGCCAGCACAGTGGCGGCCGATGCGCGCTCCCGCAACTGGTCCACCGCCAAGGGCAGCACGCGTGCCGCACCTTCGATGTCGGCCTGGAGACGGCGAAGCTCATCTTGCGATCGCCCCTGGGCGACCTCCGCGCGACGCACCCGCTCCCACGCCTCATCGCGCTCCCGGCAGAGAGAGCGGAGCCGGTACTGCGCCTCAGCCAGTCCCGCCGCCACCAGCACGGTGGAGACCGCAGCGCACCAGGCAACAGCGGCACGGCCGGGCGGCGACGACAGCATCACGGCAGCAGCGGACGCGGCAGCGACCAGCACGACCACCAGCACGCTGCGCCCCAGCGTCATCTGCGGAGCCCGCCGGTGGCGCGGCCGACTGGCCTGATCCAGGGGAGGTATCTGGGTCACAAGTCCTCGAAGAGAAAGGGGAGATGGAACGGGAAAACACGGTCGTGCCGGGACTAGAGGTGAAGGCGGCCGATGAGCTGGGCGACGAGGCGGCACGTCTCGGTGATGGCCGGAGCGGTCTGGCCATGCGCCAGCTGAAATCCGAAAGCCACGGCTACAGCTGCCGGCCCGCCCCGCAGCCTCTGGCCGCGGATCAGCATCACCATCAGCACTCCCAGCACCACGACCGCGGGCACGGTCAGGCGCATGTCGCCGCAGCTGGCCGACGAGCAGAGCGGACGCGAAACAGCTGGTCCGCCAGGGTCACAAGGTCGGTGAGGTGCCGCGGATCGGAGGGGAACAGCCACAGCCGGCCATCGCAGCCACCGCAGTGCCGGCCGTCGAACGGGCAGGAAAGATCCCGCCCACGAACCCCTAGCCGCTCCCCGTCCAGACTGCGCCGGCACTCTGCGGCCACGGGCACGTAGAGCCGTCGGTGCCGAGGGCAGCACAGGACCGGACCCACGGGCTCTCCGTCGTAAAGGAGCGCCTCCAGGGCGGGAAGTCCCGGTTGCAGGCCAAGCGGCAAGACGGCCCACTCCAGGCGAGCCAGCGGATCGGGGAGCGGGCTCTCGGTCAGCTGCACCCACCACGCGTACGTTGTGGCAGGCGTGGTGTCGCGTACGCCGGAAGCGGCGCCCGCGGCAGTGATCACCGGTGACATATCCGCCTCACACCGCGCGACGTGCTTCCCCAAAGGAGGCTCGCCCACCGGCTGGCCACCCCGGACCGATCCAGGGGCGAAGGGCGGTCGATAGCCGACTCGGCGAACGCCCGCTCGTTGACCGCTGCCCAGACCAGGAGAAACTGGACGACCTCGGCCAGGTGGACAAGATGGACGCGTGCACGGGCGTCGTCCTGCGGCACCTCTCGGCGACGCAGTTCATCGGCTTGGACCAACAAGCGGCGCAGCTTCTCGGGCGCGCTGGTCAACCCCTCAGGAGCCAGCAGTCCGGACAACGCCACGATGTGGGTCTGCAACCGTTGCGCCAGGTCTTCGACATCCACCTGGGATGTTGGGAGCTGTACCGAAACGTCGAGAATGAGCGCCACCGTCTCTGACGCGCTAGTTGTGGGCGATCGGATGGAAGAGCAACGAACCTTCCGCCGCAGGATCGTCATGAGGGGATGCACGACACGCTTCACGACGCTTTCCGCGCGAGCTACAGGGCACTGGGTGGAGGTCACGCTGCAGCTCGCTTGGCCTGCGGCCGGAATTCCACCCAGACGTCTTTACCGGTGCCGGCATCGGAACTGTTCACGGTCACGCCCCAGGCATCGGCCGTGTTGCTGACCAGTAGCAACCCCCGACCGCTCTCGGACAACGCGTCCCCACCCCGAACCACGGGGAGCTGCGGGCTGTTGTCGCTGACGACGATCCGCAGAACGCAGACGGACGGTTGGATGAGGAGAACGCACTCGCCGGAATCCGCATGCTTCCAGACGTTGGAGAGCAGCTCCGTGACGCACAACGAAGCCGCGTCGTCCAACTCGCCCCAGCCACAACCCTGCACGTATGAAAGGACGGTGCCTCGGACCTGCCCGATGCACTCTGGGTCGACGGTCAGTTCAAGTTTGTACGGCTGAGTGGATGTACCCGGCATCAAGGTCATGGCTCCTCCGTCTGTGCCAGGTGAGGGATGAAGACTCCGTCGAGGGTTCCGATGCGCAGGAATCTGTTGCGAAGGGGCGGAGTTCAGGTGATCGGCGCCTCGGTGGGGCCTGTGGCTCGACCATGCGGTGGTCGTTGTCATCACATCCTCTGGGTGCTCCGGATGACCGCCCGGACTCCGGAGACGGCCCTGCTGAGAGGGCCTCGCTCGGCGTCGGGGGTGAGTAGTGAACGGGCTTCGGCAAGGCAGCGGACCAATGGCGCCGGGCTGGTGAGCAGGGGCGCACCGCCTATGGCGGACTCGGTGCTGGGCGCCTGCAGCCACTCCACCAGCACGCCTAAAGCAGCCGGCGAGATCGCGGGGATACGGATCGCGTGGTCGCGGCCGATGCAGATGGGCAGCGAATTGCGGTCGGACCAAATTGAGTTGGCGACTAGCCCACTCCAGCGGGCCGCGGTGCCGGGGGGTACGAGGATGGCCACCGTGGTCGGGTTCGTGAAGCGGATGGCCGGCCCGAGGGTCTGTTCGTACTGGCGAAGAATCTCGTACGTCCGCTCCCCCAGAGCTCGCTCGGCCAGAACGATGTCGAAGGTGATGCCGGTTGGGATCCGCCTCGGCTTGTGAGGAGTGAGTCGCCAGGCAGCTATGGATTCGCCCGGCGAGGAGGTCGCTGCGGCGAACCACGCGGACAGGCGTTCGTGCTCGCCAGCCGCGGTGCAGGTCTCCATGAGCCCTCCCAGGTTGCGTCCAAGCGTCAAGTACGCGCAGTGCGTCCGTCGCCACCCAGTGCATCGGAGGTAGCACCCGCTGACCAGGTCCTTTCGCCTGAACCTTCAGCGCCCTCTGCCAGCCCTTTACCCGCCCTTTCAGACGCGCAGTTGCTCTCACCAGTGCTTTTGCTGACGACGCCTCACGCCGTTGTTCTCTTGGCAGTTACGGTGAGCCGACACCACTTGGCTAGGGGGTATCCGGTGAGCCGCAGCGTCATGAAGGAGATCCGCCAGGCCCGGAACCGGACCCAGGCGAAAGCTGTTGACGAGCTGAACGATTTGGCCGGACGGTTTGCCGCGGAGGGACGTGTTTCGAAACGGCCTACCTTCACCGTTCGTCAGCTGTCGAAGTGGGAGAGCGAGACCCAGGAGCGGCCGTATCCACACCCTGACGCTCGGCTGGTGCTGGAGGCGTATTACCAGAAGTCGATGGTGGAACTGGGACTCTTTCCGAGGGGAGGTATGAACACGTTCGCTGTGCCTGTGGTGGCTCCGGTGCCGGTCTTCGAACAAACCGAATCCGCAGTTCCCTTCCTCGTTGGCGGGCGCGCAATCACCTCTGGTGATCACGACCCGCCGCCCTGGCTGGCTGAGACGACTACGGGCGCGGCCAGCTCAGAGGACTGGAAGGTGGCCGAGAACGAGGTCGATCTCCTGTACAAAGCCGCAGACGACATGGATGCCCAGGACCAGCAGTTCGGAGGCAACAGGCTCTGGCGGCCGACACGCGCGCACCTGCTCTGGGTGCACCACATGATCGACCGAGGCATTTACGACGAGGGCCTGGGGCGGCAACTACATGCACTTGCAGGAAAGTTCACGACTAGTCTCGGTTGGTTCTGCTACGACGCTGGGCTTCACACAGAGGCTCGCCAGCACTTCTCTGAGGCGCTGAACGCGGCGATGCTGACTGGCGACGATGTGCTTGCCAGCCGAACTCTGAGCAATATGGCCAGGCAGGCGGTGGACCTGAACAAGGGGCGGGAGGCGGTTCGCTTCTCACGGCTCGCACAGACCCACGCGAACCTCTGGGGCGCGCCAACCCGGGTGACCGCCCTTCTGGCGATCCGCGAGGCTCAGGGGCATGCGCGAGTGGGGGACACCGTCAACTGCGAGGGTGCGATCAAGAGGGCGTGGAAGTCGTGGGAGTGTGGCAAGGACGACCGCGATCCGGACTGGACGACGTTTCTGAACATGGCCGAGCTGACGTGCTTGGAGGGGATGTGCCGTCTCGATCTGGGGCAGATGGCCCGGGCTCAGCGGCTCCTGGCGAAGTCCGAGCAGCTTCAAGTGGTTGCGCATTCTCGCAACAGAGGCATGTGTCTCGGCCGCCTCTCGGTTGCGGCCATCAAAGCCGGAGACGTCGACCACAGCGTCGAAGCCACGACGAAGGCCATCGAACTGATCCGGACGTCCTGCATGTCTTCCGCTCGGGCGGTCGAGCAGTTGAAGATCGTCCACGACGGGCTAGCCCCTCATCACCGCGCCCGCGGGGTGGGGGACCTGCTTGAAGAGATCCGCGCAGTCGTCGCGTGATTCAGCAAAGGAGAGGTGCAACCAGTGGATGCGGAGTTCCAGCGGTACGACGGGACCTCGGTCAAGGCCATCGCCGACGAGCTGGTCGAGGTGTACGCCCGGGTGTACGACACACCCCCATACAACGGCGATCCCTTCTTCTCTGCTGCCACGTTCCGTGAGCGGCTGGAAGCCGCCTTCGGTAGCGAAGGCTTCGAGACAGTGACCGCGCACCAGGGCGGACAGATCGTCGGTTACGTGCACGGCGCCACGCTGCCCGCCGACAAACCCTGGTGGACATCGCTCGGCGACCGGCGGCCGGCGCAGCTTCGGAGCCTCGCGGATGCGGGTCAGGTCTTCTGGCTTCGGGAGCTGATGGTGCTCCCCGAGTTCCAGAACCGGGGTCTCGGAAGAGCGATCCATGACACCGTGATCGCGGGACGCGCCGAGAGCGCGACCGCCCTGACCTGCATCATCGACAACCAGCCAGCGTACGACGCCTACCTGCGATGGGGGTACACGGTAATGGGGGAGATCAAGCACGCCCCCGAATCGCCGACCTACGACGCCATGTACCTGCCGAACGCGTGATGACCGGAACAACTATGTATCGAGCACTCACCCAATCCGCCCCGGTCCCGGCGACCGCAAGCCGCCGGGACCGACTTTCGTCGGACGCCACGGACCTCTTTGTGTACGGAACGCTTCAGTTCGACGCGGTCCTCGAAGCCCTGCTCGGCCGGATACCGAAGCGCGCGGCGGCCAGCGCACCGGGCTGGCGCGCAGCAGCTTTGGAAGGCCGCGTCTACCCCGGGCTCGTAGCAGCTCCAGGTTCTGCGGCTCCCGGCTTGCGGCTCACCGACCTCAGCCCAAGGGAGTGGGGGATCCTCGACGCCTTCGAAGATGACCGCTACGACCTACGTGAGGTGGAGCTGACCTCCGGCGGGCGTGGACTCGCGTATCTGTGGCCGGAGGGTGATGTCCGCGACGAGAACTGGGACGCCCAGCAGTTCAAGGCCCTGCACCTTCAGGAGTACGCCGCTCGGTGCGCGCGGATCGCCCCGCGGTTGGCTACCGAAGCTGGCCAGTAGATCAAGCGGCGTTTGAGGGGCCGCGGGCTCCTCAAACGCCGCACTTCTGCGTGATCCCCGGAAATTGCGTCGCATCTCGCCTGCGAGGCCGTAGGCCGGCCCTGATTACCGCTCGACGGGCTCGTGACCATGGGGACCGCCTCGATGACTTGCCGCCCGGAGGGAATCGGCAGGGCGTCCCAGGAGCCGCCAAGAAGTCCGCCCACGGCAGACGAGAAAATGCCCCAAGGGACTGGAAGCCTCTCCGGGACTATGTCAACGTACGACGTCCCGTAAAACAGCAGGTCAGTGACGGTGTGCCTTTCTTGCGGAGTTGACTGGCACTGCAGCCAGCACCACACCCCGTCACTGGTCTGGCCGGTCTCGTCGATGAGACATATCCCAGGAGGGCAACCTGTCGAGTCCCGCAATACGATCCATCCGTTTCACCGCCCCCGTCCTGCTGGCGCTCGGAGCCCTGAACGCGTGGACCGCCCAGGCGACTGGGGACTACGCCGCACTCTCCACGGCCCTGTGCCTCTGTGTCTGCGCAGCCGGGCTTTTCGGTGAGGACTTGGTGCAGCGCGAGCACTGCCAGGACGTAGTGGTGCTCGCACACGTCGCCGCCCACCCCGGTAGTGATATCCGTGCCATCGCTCGAGCCGTCGGTGCACCCGAACGCGTCGTGACTCGCAACCTCAGTCGACTCACCGAGCAGGGTCTCGTGATCTTGTTCGAGGACGACGACCACCCCGCCCTCAGGTCATACCGACTTGCCTCGTAGCTCTCGAATGCGGGCGGAATATACGCCACGATCCCCGGTTACCGAAACCGGGGATCGTGGGGACGATTGAGGCTGTTCGTTCTCGGCTGTGCTTGGCAGTGGAGCCGTGGCGGACACAGATGGCAATGCCTCATTCACGTAAGGAGGAAGCAAGCGGCCTGTTCCATCTGTCGCCCCGGAATTTGCAGCGCGCCTCCGTCGGAAGGCGGTACCTCGTCCGAGTAGGCATGGGTTGTCAGTCCTGTTGATTCCGCTCTTTCGCCCCGAATGCCCCCTCCGCAAGGAACGCCAGTTTATGTACCGATCCGGGATACCCCTGCCGATATTCGCCCTGGGTTCGTCAATCTCTCTAATGCCGAGGCGGACTGCATTCGCGAGGTGGCGTCATAGCAGTAGCTCTCCGACCTGGGCAAAAGTGCAGGAACGTCTTCGCGCTGCGTGACGCGTGTATGGGGGCATGGCAGCGGAACAGCGCCCAGACCGCAGCGCACATCTCGCGGTGGCCGTGTGCGTCGGCATGAGTGCCCTCGTCTCGCCGAACGCTTCGCGCGCTGCCTTCGGAAGCCGTCACCGGCTGAGACTTCTTGGGGCCACCTCGCAGCTGCCTTCCGCTTCCCTGGCCTGACAACCGAGCCGATGCCGACGGTGTGCCGCCCGTGACGCCGCCGTGCCGCGCTGCGGATGTCTGCGAAATCCCCTGCTGCCACGCCACAGCCGATCGGTGGGTGGAGAACCGGTTCTCCACCCACACGGGCCCACTCCCTCCCGCACTCGCAGAAATCCCTCCATGACTGTACGACCGTTGCTTCCCTCTTCGGCGGCACCCGCTCCCGCGAGCGCCGCATTCCTCAACGTCAAGGACACCGCCGAGTACCTCGGCCTATCACCCCACACCCTCTACGTATGGCGGCATCGACGACAGGGTCCGCCGAGCTTCCGCATGGGGCTCCGCGGCCGCGTCATGTACCGGCGGGAAGCCCTCGATGCCTGGATCCGTGAACAGGAGCAGGCCGACTCCCGCACCAACCCGGCGCTGAACCCGCTGAACGCAGCTCCGCACCGGCGGTACGGCCGCCCCAGCCCCTGACGTGTCGTACGCAGTTGCGCCCCGTTTCCATCAACCGACGAATATGAGAGTTACTTGGCCGGCTACATAGAAGACCGCTGGATCAAGAAGAAGAAGGACCCGGTCACCGGGAAACGAGAGCGAACCGCCCGTTACGGCAAGGGAAAGCGGTACAAGGCCGCCGGTATACCCGGGGTCCGGGACCGTTCCTTCGACACCCTGGAAGACGCCAAGGCGTGGCTTCGGCGGACAGCCACGGACGAAGAGCGCGGCGAATTCGTGGACCCGCGTGACGGATCCATCACGTTGGCCGACTACATCTCTATGCAGTGGGCGCCAGGCCGAGGCGGTGTTCCGAAGACTCGGGACAACCAGGAACGGAGAGTGCGCCTTCACATCGTTCCGCATCTGGGTGAGCTCGCGCTCAGGAACATTACGGCGGCGGATTTGCGCGGGTACATAGCGAAGTTGGAGGCCAGTGTCCCATCGGTCGACTATAGGCGCGGCATCCTGTCCGAACTTTCCTCCATTCTGGAGGCGGCCGTCGATGACAAGCGGCTTGCCAGGAACCCCATGGACGCGAAGTCCGTGCGGTGGCCCAAGGCGCCACAGGAGCGACGCGAAGCTTGGCTGTTGGAGACGGCGCTGCGAGTCCGTGACGCGATCAGCCCGCGAAACCGGATAGCTGTCGTAGTCGGTCTGGGCTGCGGGCTGCGTCAGGGCGAGGTGTTCGGATTGAGCCCGGAGGACATCGACTACGCACGAGGTGTCCTCCACGTCCGCCGCCAAATTCAGGCGATCAGAGGAAGGTTGTACTTCGCCCTGCCGAAGGGAGCCAAGATCCGTACCGTCGACATGCCCTCTTCGGTGGCCGAGGAGCTGAAGTGTCATGTCAATGCGTTCCCGCCAGTAGAGGTGGAGCTTCCGTGGGGGAAGCCGGAGGGGCAGGGGAGGAAGTTCTCCCTGCTGCTCACCACTCGATTCGGCAACGCCGTCGCGGTGAACACGTGGAACACCTACACCTGGAAACCTGCGTTGGCGGAGGCTGGCGTCATCCCGCCGCGTGCCAAGGGGGCGAAACCCTGGCAGTGGGCGGCGGCCCCGAAAGACGGGTTCCACGTGCTGCGGCACACCTATGCCTCGGTCATGCTGGAGGCCGGAGAGTCCGTCGTGACCTTGGCTCGGTGGCTCGGGCACTCCTCACCCGCGATCACCCTCGGTTACTATGCTCACTTCATGCCGGAGGCCGGAAGTAGGGGGCGCACTGCCATCGACGGACTGCTCGGGAAGCAGGGAGAACCGCATGCCATGCGAAACTCCCCAGATTCTCCCCAGGGCCGTTGACGGGCGATTTCCGCTGCTGCTCCCGTCCACCGTCGACCGTGGATTGCAAGGCAGAAGAGACGGGTGGCCTGGGAAAGTGCTTGCAGAAGTGGCGGCGACTCGCTATGTCACGCCGTTGCGTGAAGGCGGATCGCTTCCGGGGATCGTCGAGGGGGACGACCTCGGTACCTACATCATGAAGTTCACCGGTGCCGGACAGGGGCGTAAGACGCTCGTCGCCGAGGTCATCTGTGGGGAGCTGGGGCGGCGGCTCGGGCTGCGGGTGCCGGAGCTGGTGCGGATGCAGCTCGACCCCGTCATCGGTCTGAGCGAGCCGGACCAGGAGGTCCAGGAGCTGCTGAAGGCCAGCGGGGGGCTCAACCTGGGGATGGACTACCTCCCCGGATCGCTGGGCTTCGATCCGCTCGCCTTCGAGGTGAGTGCCCGCGAGGCGGGCCGGGTGGTGTGGTTCGACGCGCTGATCAACAACGTCGACCGGTCCTGGCGCAATCCCAACCTGCTGGTGTGGCACGGCGAACTGTGGCTGATCGACCACGGCGCGGCGATGATCTGGCACCACAACTGGCCCACCGCGGACAAGGCCTCGGCCCGTCCGTACAACGCCTCCGACCATGTCCTGGCCACCTTCGGCCCGGATGTCGCGTCGGCGGCCGAGGAGTTCGCGCCGCAGATCACCGAGGAGCTGCTGACCGGGATCGCGGCGGACGTCCCGGACGAGTGGCTGGCCGACGAGCCCGGCTTCGACTCCCCGGACGTGCTGCGCCAGGCGTATGTGCGCACCCTGCTGGCCCGTGCCCGGACGATCGGCGACCGGATCACCCTGGGGGAGCCCACCGAGGACACGCCCTCGAAGGCGCCGGAATGGCTGGCCGCCAGGCTGGTACGGAGGGCAGTGAAGTGAGCGGTCTGCACAACGGGCGCGATGTGTTCGAGTACGCCCTGCTGAAGGTCGTGCCCCGGGTCGAGCGCGGCGAGATGATCAATGCCGGGGTGGTCGTGTACTGCCGGGCCCGGAGCTTCGTCGAGGCCCGGACCCATCTGGACGAGGCCCGGCTGCTGGCGCTGGACCCCACGGTCGATGTGGCCGGTGTACGGGCCGCGCTCGGTGCCGTCGAGGGGATCTGCGAGGGCGGCGAGCGGGCCGGACAGGCGGCGGGGGATGACGCGGGACGCCGTTTCCGCTGGCTGATCGCCCCGCGCAGCACCATCGTCCAGCCGGGACCGGTGCACACCGGGCTGACCACCGATCCGGCCGCCGAGGTCGAGCGGCTGGTGGAGTTGCTGGTGCGCTGAGGACCACCGACCGCCGTTCCGGGCGCCCGGCGCCGCCTTCGGGCGGGCCGGGCGCCGCGTCGTGGTGGGGCCGTACGCCGGGTCCCGGCCGGTCTCACAGGTGAGGTGGGCAACGGCGCGGTGGTGGGGCGTTGACAGCGGGTTGCCGGGCTTCTAGCGTCAGCCCTGCTCAGGCTACTAAGCGGTTGCTCACCCCAGGAACGGTGCGGCGGACCGCTTGTCGAGGTTTCGAGGGTGAGGAGAACCCGCATGTCCACCACCGAGCAGCGCGTCGCCATCGTCACGGGCGCGGCCCGCGGTATCGGCGCGGCCACCGCCGTACGCCTGGCCGCCGAGGGCCGGGCCGTCGCCGTACTCGACCTCGACGAGGCGGCCTGCAAGGACACCGTCGAGAAGATCACCAAGGCCGGGGGCAAGGCCATCGCGGTCGGCTGTGACGTCTCGGACGCGGAGCAGGTGGAGGCGGCGGTCGCGCGGGTCGCCTCGGAGCTCGGTGCGCCGACCGTCCTCGTCAACAACGCCGGTGTGCTCCGCGACAACCTGCTGTTCAAGATGAGCGAGACCGACTGGGACACGGTCATGAACGTGCATCTGCGTGGTGCGTTCCTGGTGTCCCGCGCCTGTCAGAAGCACATGGTGGACGCCAAGTTCGGGCGGATCGTCAACCTCTCCTCCAGCTCGGCGCTGGGCAACCGCGGACAGGTCAACTACTCGGCGGCCAAGGCCGGTCTGCAGGGCTTCACCAAGACCCTCGCCATCGAGCTCGGCAAGTTCGGCGTCACCGCCAACGCCGTCGCCCCCGGCTTCATCGTCACCGACATGACGGCCGCCACCGCCGAGCGGGTCGGTATGGGCTTCGAGGAGTTCCAGGCCGCGGCCGCCACCCAGATCCCGGTGCAGCGGGTGGGCCGGCCCGAGGACATCGCCAACGCGATCGCCTTCTTCACCGGCGACGCGGCCGGCTTTGTCTCCGGCCAGGTCATGTACGTCGCCGGCGGCCCGCTCAACTGACCGCCCCACCGACCTCAGGAGTTCTGGACATGACCGAGCAGGACAGCGGGCTCCCGGAGCCCACCGGCAAGGTGGCGCTGGTCACCGGCGCCAGCCGTGGCATCGGCTACGGCATCGCCGAGGCCCTGGTGGCCCGCGGTGACCGGGTCGTCGTCACCGGGCGGAACGAGGACGCGCTCAAGGAGGCCGCCGAGAAGCTGGGCGCCGACCGGGTGGTCGGCGTCGCCGGCAAGGCGCATGACGAGGCCCACCAGGCCGTCGCCGTCGAGCGGGCGATGGAGGCCTTCGGCCGCGTCGACTACCTCGTCAACAACGCGGGAACGAACCCGGTGTTCGGCCCCATCGCCGACCTCGACCTGGGCGTGGCCCGCAAGGTCTTCGAGACCAATGTGGTCTCCGCGCTCGGCTTCGCGCAGCGCACCTGGCACGCCTGGCAGAAGGACAACGGCGGCGCCATCGTCAACATCGCCTCGATCGCCGGCCTCGCGCCGTCGCCCTTCATCGGGGCGTACGGGATGAGCAAGGCCGCGATGGTGAACCTGACGCTGCAGCTCGCCCACGAGTTCGCGCCGGGCGTGCGGGTCAACTCCATCGCGCCCGCGGTCGTCAAGACCAAGTTCGCGGCCGCGCTCTACGAGAACCGCGAGGAGGAGGCGGCTGCCGGCTACCCGATGGCGCGGCTCGGCGTCCCGGAGGACATCGGCGGGGCCGCGGCCTTCCTGCTGTCCGACGCCTCGGGCTGGATCACCGGCCAGACGCTGGTCGTCGACGGCGGTCTGTTCCTCAACGCCGGGGTGTGACGGCGGCCGGGGTCTGACGGCGCCGGGGTGTGACGGCGCCGGGCGGGCCCCGGGCCCGGGGTGCCTCGTTTCGGTGCGCGTTCCGGGAGGCGGAGACCGTGGTGCCGGTCCGGTCAGGGCCGGCACCACGCACGTCCGCGGCCTCTCGGGAAGGCATCCCGGCACCGCGGGTACCCTCGGGGCCGGTGCCACCACCGGGCCCGGCGGCTCGCCGAGGCCCGGTACCTGCGGGCGGCCTGCCCGGCTTCCGTCCCGTCCGGCGAGCCCCGCCCGGGTTCGGACCGCAGGGTCCGGGCCGGTCCGAACGGCCCGCGGACGGCGTTGTCAGTGGTCGCCGGTAGGTTCGGGGACTGAGAACGCAACGCACACCGGAGGTTGTTGACGTGGTGACCGACATGCTGCCCGAATCCTGGCGCGGGGTCCTCGGCGAGGAGTTGGAGAAGCCCTACTTCAAGGAGCTCACCGACTTCGTCGAGCAGGAGCGGGCCAGCGGTCCGGTCTATCCGCCCCGCGAGCAGGTCTTCGCGGCGCTGGAGGCGACGCCCTACGACCAGGTGAAGGTGCTCATCCTGGGCCAGGACCCGTATCACGGTGCGGGGCAGGGCCACGGCCTGTGCTTCTCCGTGCAGCCCGGTGTGAAGACACCGCCGTCGCTGCGGAACATCTACAAGGAGATGAAGGAGGAGCTGGGCCACCCGGTCCCGGACAACGGCTATCTGATGCCGTGGGCCCAGCAGGGTGTGCTGTTGCTGAACGCCGTCCTGACGGTCCGCGAGGCCGAGGCCAATTCCCACAAGGGCAAGGGGTGGGAGAAGGTCACCGACGCGGTGATCCGCGCGGTGGCCTCCCGGCCCGACCCGGCGGTCTTCGTGCTGTGGGGGAACTACGCCAAGAAGAAGCTGCCGCTGATCGACGAGGAGCGGCATGTCGTGGTCCAGGGCGCGCACCCCTCCCCGCTGTCGGCGAAGAAGTTCTTCGGCTCCCGCCCCTTCACCCAGATCAACGCGGCGGTCGCCGCACAGGGCCATGCGCCGATCGACTGGCGCATCCCTGACCTGGGCTGAGTCGGCGGGCCCGGTCGGCAGGCCCCACCACCCGGTGCGTCGCACACACCGCGCGCAGCTCCCTTCCGGCGGTTAGCGTCGAGGAGACGGCCCCGGCGGTGTGAGCGGATACGGGAGTGCAGTGGTGGAAGCGCGGCGGGAGGCGACGCCCGAGGACGGGGTGCTGACCCGGATCGGCCAGGCGATCATGCTGCATCGCGCCGGTGACCGGGAAGAGGCGCGCAACCGTCTCTCGGCGCTGTGGCACGAGATCGGGCCGCACGGCGACGCCTTCCACCGCTGCACCCTCGCCCACTACATGGCCGACACCCAGGACGACCCCCGGGACGAACTCGACTGGGACCTGCGGGCCCTGGAGGCGGCCGAGGGCTTCGTCACCGAACGGCCCGCGGGCGGCACCGGCACGCCGGGGGAGTCCAGGGTCGCCGACGGCCCCGGCCCCCGCTACCCCCTCGTCGCGCTCCGGGCGTTCTTCCCCTCGCTGCATCTCAACATCGCGGCCGACTACGCCGCGCTCGACCGGCCGGCCGACGCCCGCGCCCAGCTGCGCCGCGCCCGGGTCTCGGTCAACGCCCTCGCCGACGGCGAATACCGCCAGGGCCTCCGGGACGCGATCGACCGGCTGCAACTGCGCCTCGACGGCGCCGCGGGCAGGCCGTAGGCCGCAGCGCCTCGCTACCCCCGCAGCATCCCGTCGAGCAGCTCGGCGCAGGAGGCGCGCAGCGCCGTACGGGTGGGGACGGCCGTATGGAACTGTCCCGCGGTACAGGAGAACAGCACACCGTCGCACCACGCGATCATGCTCAGCGCATGCCGTTCGGGCGCGGTGGAGCCGGCCGCCGTCAGCATGGCCTCCACCGGCTCACGGAAGGCCCGGCCGGCCCGGTCGTATACCGCCCGCAGCTCGGGCCGGCGGGTGGCCTCCAGGGCCAGCTCGTAACGGGCGAGGAGCAGCTCCCGGTGCCGGGACAGATAGCGGTGCAGCGCCAGCGACAGCGCCTCGGCGACCGCCGCCCGCACGGCCTCGGGCCCCGCCCCCTCCGCCGGGAGCCCGGCCATCTCGCGGGCGGTCAGCACCGCCGCCTCCCGCTCCGCCAGCCGCCGGACCGCCGTCTCCAGCAGGGCCGCCCGGGTGCGCGCGAGATTCGACGTGGACCCCTGGGGCAGCCCGGCCGCCTGGTCCACGGCCCGGTGGGTCAGCCCGCGCATACCGCGTTCGGCGAGCAGGGCCAGTGCCGCGTCGGCGATCAGCTCATGGCGCGGGGCGGAGGCCGGGGTACGGCTGCTGCGGGCGTTCATGGCAGGAGCCTAGCGCGGCGACTACAGGTGTAGTCTCGACGGCAGGCAACTACACCTGTAGTCACTCAGGAGATGCGGGAGGGCGCTATGCGACAGCGCACGGCGGTCGTGATCGGCGGCGGCATCGGCGGGCTCACCGCCGCGGTGGCACTGGACCGCCGCGGCTGGTCGGTCACCGTCCTGGAACGCGCCGCCGCCTCGCCACCGGGCTCCGCGCCCGGTGCCCCGGCACGGAACGGCGCGGGCATCGGCCTCGCCCCCAACGCCCAGCGCGCCCTGGACACCCTCGGCGCGGGCGACGCCGTACGCGCCCTGGGCGCCCGGTACGACGTCGGTGAGTTCCGCCTCCCCGGTGGCCGCCTGCTGGCCCGTATGGAGCAGGCGGCCGCCGCCCGGAGGTTCGGCGGGCCGCTCCTGGTCGCGCACCGCGCCGAGCTGCTCGCCCTGCTGGCCGCCCGCCTGCCCGAGGGCGCGCTGCGCACCGGGCCCGCCGCCGTACTGGCCGACCCGGGGGAGGCCCGGACGCACGGCCGCCCGGCCCGTGTACGGATCGGGGGAACCGCGGACGGCGCCGAGGAGCTGACCGCCGACCTGGTCGTCGCCGCCGACGGCATCCACTCCGCCACCCGCCGCGCCCTCTTCCCCGGCCACCCCGAGCCCCGCTACGCCGGCTTCACCGCCTGGCGCTTCGTCGCCCCCGCGCCGGACCGCCCGTTCGTCGCGCACGAGACCTGGGGCCCCGGCGGCCTGTGGGGCACCCAGCCGCTGCACGACGGACGGGTCTACGCCTACGCCACCGCCGCGGTACCGCCCGGCGGGCGGGCCGCCGACGGCGAACGGGCCGAACTGCTGCGCCGCTTCGGCTCCTGGCACCACCCCGTGCCCGCCCTGCTCGCCGCCGTCGACCCGGCCGTGGTGCTCCGCAACGACGTCCACACCGCCGCGGCCGCGCCGCCCGCCTTCCACCGGGGCCGGGTCGCCCTGCTCGGTGACGCCGTCCATCCGATGACCCCCAACCTCGGCCAGGGCGGCTGCCAGGCCATCGAGGACGCCGTCGTACTGGCCCACCTGGCCGCACCGGACGCCGACCTCGCGGCCGCGCTCACCGCGTACACCCGACAGCGGCTGCCGCACACCATGGAGGTGGTCCGCCGGGCCGGGCGGATCGGCCGGCTGACCACCTGGCGCTCCCGTCCTGCCTGCGCCCTGCGCGCCGCCCTGATGGCCGCCGGCGCCCGTCTGGCGCCGGACCGGGCGCTGCGGAGCATGGACGGGATCGCCGACTGGCGGCCGCCGGCCGGCACGTATGCTTCCGGCACGCGGGGCACCACCAGCGCGGCACAACCCAAGGAGCACGAGTGAAGGTCGGCTGCATCGGACTCGGCGACATCGCCCAGAAGGCGTACCTCCCCGTCCTGGGCACACAACCGGGGCTCGAACTCCATCTGCACACCCGCACCCCGGCCACCCTGCAACGCGTCGGCGCCGCCCACCGGCTGCCGGACGCACAGCTCCACCGGGACCTGGACTCCCTGCTCGCCGTCGGACTGGACGCCGCCTTCGTGCACGCCGCCACCGGCGCCCACCCCGAGATCGTGACCCGGCTGATCGAGGCCGGCGTACCGACCTATGTCGACAAGCCGATCGCCTACGAACTGGCCGCGTCCCAGCGCGTCGTCGCGCTCGCCGAGGAGCGGGGCGTGGGCCTCACCGTCGGCTTCAACCGCCGCTTCGCGCCCGCCTACGCCCAGTGCCGTGAGCACGCCCGCGACCTGATCCTGATGCAGAAGAACCGCGTCGGTCTGCCCGAGGACCCGCGCACCCTGGTGCTCGACGACTTCATCCATGTCGTCGACACCCTGCGGTTCCTCGTCCCCGGCGAGGTCGACCACATCGATGTGCGGGCCAGGGTCCGGGAGGGGCTGATGCAGCATGTGGTGCTGCAGCTGTCCGGCGACGGGTTCACGGCCGTCGGGACGATGAACCGGCTCAGCGGCTCCGCGGAGGAGATCCTCGACGTCTCCGGGCAGGACACCAAGCGTCAGGTCGTCAATCTCGCCGAGGTCATCGACCACAAGGGGCAGCCGAGCGTCCGGCGCCGCGGCGACTGGGTGCCGGTCGCCCGCCAGCGCGGTATCGAGCAGATCGTCCTGGCGTTCCTGGACGACGTACGGGCCGGCCGGCAGCCGTCCGCCCAGGACGCGCTGCGCACCCACGAACTGTGCGAACGGGTGGTCACCGACGCCCTCGCGCAGGCCGCCTGCTGAGCCTCCGCAGCCCCGCGTACCCTCCGGCGAGCACCAGCGCGCCGACCGCCCCGTACACCGCCCAGTCGCCCCACCGGGTGTACGGGGTGGTGCCCTGGGCCAACGGCAGGTCGTAGACGGCCGCCGTGCTGCGGTCGGTGCCGAGCCGCTCGCCGACCGGCTCGCCGCGCGGGCCGTACACGGCGCTGATGCCGGTGAGGGTGGCGTGCACCATCGGCCGTCCGTTCTCCGCGGCGCGCAGCGCGGCCAGCGAGGCGTGCTGCGCGGGCGCCCAGCTCTCCTGGAAGGTCGAGGTCGAGGACTGGGCGACCAGCACCCGCGCACCCTCGCGCACCAGATGGCGGCTCATGTCGGGGAAGGCGCTCTCGAAGCACACCAGCGGTCCGATCCGCAGCCCGCCCGCGGTGGCGACCGGGATCACCACCGGGGTGGTGCCGCGCAGCCGGTCCGTCGGGGCGGCCTTGCCCACCTGGGTCGCCCAGCCGAGCAGGGACCGGAACGGGATGTACTCGCCGAAGGGCACCAGCCGCATCTTGGCGTAGCGGTCCCCGGTCGGTCCGTCCGGGCCGATCAGGACCGCGCTCTTGGAGATGCCCGGCCGGTCGGCGTGCGCGGAGTCGGCGTTGACCAGCAGCTCGGCGCCGGTCTGCCGGGAGAGGGCGGCGAGGCGTTCGGCGAGCGCCGGGCGGTCCGCCGGGTCCTGGGAGAGGCTGCTCTCGCCCCAGACCACCAGCCGCACCCCACGGCCCGCCAGCGACCGGGTGAGCGTCTCGCTCCGGGCCAGCCGCTCCGCCGGGGTGCCGGTCAGGCCGGGCTGGACGACGGCGACCCGTACCGTGCCGGTGGTACGGGGGACCGGCGCCGCGAACCAGACCGCTGTGACCGCCAGCGCGCACACCAGCAGCCCGGCGACGGCGGGCCGCCGGGCCGCCGGGAGGGCGACCAGCTCGGCCAGTGCGGTGTTCACCGCCACGATCAGCAGGCTGACCAGCCACACCCCGCCGATCGACGCCAGCCGCAGCGCGGGCGGCACCTGCCACTGGCTGGCGCCCAGCAGCCCCCACGGGCCGCCCAAGTACTCCCAGGACCGGACCAGCTCGACCATCAGCCAGCCCGAGGGCACCAGCACCAGCGCGGCGGCGCAGCGGGCCGCGCCGGGCGCACCGCCCAGCAGCGCACGCACCAGCAGGCCCCAGGGCGCCCACAGCGCACCGAGCAGCAGGGCGAGCACCAGGATGAAGACATGCAGGCTCGGCAGCAGCCACTGGTGGACGGCGAGTATGAAGCCGGTGCCGCCCAGCCAGCCGTCCAGCGCCGCCCGCCCGTATGTCGGCGCCGTCCGTACCAGCAGCAGCCAGGGAACCAGGGCGGCATACGCCAGCCACCACCAGGACGGGGCGGGAAAGGTGAGAGCCGGCACCGCACCGGCGAGCACGGCGGCCACGCCCCGCGCCCAGGGGGAGCCGAACCACCGCGCCCGCTGGCCGAGCGGTCTGTCCATGCCGGGCTCCCTGGTGCCGGTTCTCGCCGGTCGGACGGCCAGTGTGCGCGGCAGAGCCGATCAAGAAAAGGGGGTGTCGCCGCAACGGCCGATACCGGGACCGGGACGCGCGGCGGGTCCGCTCAGCCGTCCGCCGGCCGTACCTGGCGCCACTTCTCGTGGACGACGACCCCGGTCAGCCGCCAGCCGTCGGTGGTCCGGCGGGCGGTGAACTCGTAGCGGCCGGCGCAGGTGTAGTTGGGGGCGGTCGGCCCCTCACCGGCGTCCGGCCCGTCATCGGCGTCCGGCGCGGGGCCGGCGAGCCGCATCGGGTTGAGGTAGTCGGCCTGCACCGTGGCGGTGTCGCCGGGGGCGCCGTCCCGCCGGGCCAGGGTGATCCGGCGGTTGACGACCAGATGCTGCCGGATGGCGAAGTGCCCCAGCATCTCGGCGAGCCAGGCGGCCATCTCCTCGGCGCCGCCCTCGATACCGCCCGCCGAGCGGTAGTCGACCCGCCCGTCCGGGGCGAACAGGGCCAGATAGCCGGGCCAGTCGCCGTCGTCCACGGCGATGGCGTACCCGGTGACCAGATCGTCGAGGGCGAGGCGGTCCATGAGCGTGGAGTGTTCCGCGCGCTGCGTCATCGCCTCAGTTTTCGGCATACCGGGGCCCCCGCCAAGAGGCGGGGGCCCGGCGGCGCGCCGTCAGTTCACCAGCGCCGACTCCGGCAGCAGATCCGGACCGGAATCCGGCCCGGCCGCCGCCGTGGCCTGTCGGTCCTGTGCGGCGGTGAACTGCGTCCGGTACAGCTCCGCGTACCGCCCCTCGGCCGCCAGCAGCGTCTGATGCGTCCCGCGCTCGACGATCCGCCCGTCCTCGACCACCAGGATCAGGTCGGCGGCCCGTACGGTCGACAGCCGGTGGGCGATGACCAGCGCGGTACGGCCCTCCAGGGCCTCGGTGAGCGCCTCCTGCACCGCCGCCTCGGAGGTGTTGTCCAGATGGGCGGTGGCCTCGTCCAGGATCACCACCCGGGGGTGGGCGAGCAGCAGCCGGGCGATCGTCAGCCGCTGGCGTTCGCCGCCCGAGAGGCGGTAGCCGCGCTCGCCGACGACGGTGTCCAGCCCGTCGGGAAGCCCGGCGATCAGCTCCTCCAGACGGGACCGGCGCAGCGCGTCCCACAGCTCCGCCTCGGTCGCCTCCGGCTTGGCCAGCAGCAGGTTCTCGCGGATCGAGTCGTGGAAGAGGTGCCCGTCCTGGGTGACCATCCCCAGGACGTCGCGCAGGGAGGCGGCGGTCAGGTCGCGGACGTCCACCCCGGACAGCCGGACCGCGCCCGCGTCGGTGTCGTACAGCCGCGGCAGCAGCTGGGCCACGGTCGACTTCCCGGCGCCCGAGGAGCCGACCAGGGCGACCATCTGGCCGGGTTCGGCGCGGAAGGAGATGCCGTGCAGGACCTCCTCGCCGCCCCGGGTGTCGAGGGTGGCGACCTCCTCCAGGGAGGCCAGCGAGACCTTGTCGGCGGACGGGTAGCCGAAGCGTACGGCGTCGAACTCCACGGACACCGGGCCCTCGGGGACCGCGCGGGCGTCCGGCTTCTCGGTGATCAGCGGTTCGAGGTCGAGCACCTCGAAGACCCGCTCGAAGCTGACCAGCGCGCTCATCACCTCGATATGGGCGCCGGACAGCGCGGTCAGCGGGGCGTAGAGCCGGGTGAGCAGCAGGGCGAGCGAGACGATCGCGCCGGCCTCCAGCTGTCCGCGCAGGGCGAGGAAGCCGCCCAGCCCGTAGACGACGGCCAGCGCCAGGGCGGAGACCAGGGTGAGGGCGGTGACGAAGTACGTCTGGACCATGGCCGAGCGGACCCCGATGTCGCGCACCCGGCGGGCCCGGACGGCGAACTCGGCGGACTCGCGGGCCGGGCGGCCCATCAGCTTGACGAGGGTGGCGCCCGGCGCGGAGAACCGCTCGGTCATCTGGGTGCCCATCGCCGCGTTGTGGTCGGCGCCCTCCCGGCGCAGATCCGCCAGCCGCCGGCCGACCCGGCGCGCGGGCAGCACGAACACCGGCAGCAGCGCCAGCGCGATCAGGGTGATCTGCCAGGACAGGCCGATCATCACGCCGAGGGTGAGCAGCAGCGTGACGACGTTGCTGACGACACCGGAGAGGGTGTCGCTGAACGCCCGCTGCGCACCGATCACATCGTTGTTGAGCCGGCTGACCAGCGCACCGGTGCGGGTGCGGGTGAAGAAGGCGACCGGCATCCGCTGGACGTGGTCGTACACCGTCGTCCGCAGATCCAGGATCAGGCCCTCGCCGATACCCGCCGACAGCCACCGGGTCAGCAGCCCCAGACCGGCCTCCGCGACCGCGATGACCGCGATCAGCGCGGACAGGCCGACGACCAGGGACGGCGCGTCACCGCCCACGATGGCGTCCACCACCCGGCCCGCGAGCAGCGGCGTGGCCACCGCGAGCATCGCGGTCACCGTGCTCAGGACGAGGAACCACACCAGGCGGCGGCGGTGCGGGCGGGCGAACGCCACGATGCGGCGCAGGGTGGCGCGGGAGAACCGGCGCCGGCCCTGTTGCGCGGTCATCGAACTGTGCAGGGCGTGCCAGGCGGTGACTTCCATGTCCATCGTGGCCTCCAGGTGCCGGGGTCGCGTCACGGGATCGCCGTGAACGACCGGCGACATACAGGAACCTAGAACCTCAACCAATCTTCAGGTCAAGAACTTCCGGTGCACTCACCCGCCCGGGCCACCACAAGGCGCCACGGTGCCCGGAAGGGGCCCGGCGGATCAGCCGCCGGACCGGCCGCGGAGGGGACGCTCCCAGGTCAGCGGCGGATGCGAGCCGTCCGGGCAGCTCACCGTCAGCCGTACGCCCGCCCGTCCGTCGGGCAGCGTGACGGTGGCGTCCACGACGACCGTCACCCGGGCCGGCCGCGACGGTCCCGGTCCCGACGCCCCCACCGCCGTCAGCGCCTCGCCCAGAGCGGCCACCAGCGCCCGGCCGCTCCGCTCGTCGACCCGCGCGTCGACCGGGCCGGTGAAGTGCACCGACGGGCGGCCGCCGAGCGTCCCGGTGGCCGCCGCGGCCGCCCGCAGGACCCGGGCGCGCAGGCCGGGCGGTGCCTCCGGCGGCCCCTGCTGGAGCGCGATGATCGCCGTGCGGATCTCCTGGATCGTCGCGTCCAGCTCGTCGATGGCCTCGCCGAGCCCCTCCTGCACCTCCGGCAGCCGCGCCTTGCGCCGGGCGGTCTCCAGCAGCATGCCGGTGGCGAACAGCCGCTGGATGACCAGATCGTGCAGGTCGCGGGCGATACGGTCGCGGTCCTCGAAGACCGCGAGCCGCTCGCGGTCCCGGTGCCGGTCGGCGAGCATCAGCGCCACCGCGGCCTGGGCGGCGAACTGGGTCCCCAGGGTCCGTTCGGTATGGCTGAAGCGGTCGTCGCCCGGCATCCGGCACAGCGCCAGGGCGCCCAGCATCCGCCCGTTGCTGCGCAGCGGCAGCAGCATCGTCGGGCCGTAGTGGCGCGACAGCGGGGAGACCGAGCGGGGGTCGGCGGCGAAGTCGTCGGAGAAGACCGCCAGCCCGGCCCGCAGCTGGTGCAGCACCGGGCTCTCCGGCGGGATGCGGCCGCGGAACGCCTCGGTCCGCACGGTCTCCGGCAGCTCGGTGGAGATCGCCACCACCTCCATGCCCCCCTCGGTGTGCGGCAGCAGGACCGCTCCGGTCGCCGCCTCGGCCAGCTCCCGGCCCTGCTCCGCGACGACGGTGAGGGCATGGGTGGCCGTGGAACGGCCCTCCGGCCCGGCCAGCAGCGCCGTGGTGACCGACGCCGCGCCGTCGATCCAGCGCCTCCGCTGCCGGGCGGCCGCGTGCATCCGGGCGTTGCTCAGCGCGATCCCCGCCTCGGTGGCCAGCACCCGCACCAGATGCCGGTCCCTCTCGTCGAACTCCTCGCCGTCGCCCTTCCCCGCCAGGTAGAGCGTGCCGAACAGTTCCCCCTGTACCTGGATGGGCACCTCCAGCGAGACTCCGGCGGGTGCGTCACCAAGGGAGGCACCGTGGCCGGCCGGATCGCCCGCCCCGCCACCGCCCCCGTCGTGGAGGCCGACGGCGGCATGGCGCGCGCCCGTGAGGGAGACGGCGGTCTCCGCGATCCGTTCCAGCGCACGGCCCAGATCGTGGTCGGAGCCGACCGTCGCCATCGCTTCCAGAAGCTCCGGAAGCCGGGAAACCGGCCCCCCGGCCAGCGCACGCAGGCTCTGCGCGGTCCGTTCGGGCGGTTCTCCAGCGGTATCCGACGGCTTCAGGGCACACCTCACACTTTCCGGCGATTCGGACAGTCTAATTCGCCCGAAAGTGTGCTATTCGATCAGCCCCGATCAATCGTCCGAAGAGGGTCCCCGGAGATGGTCGCGGAACGGTCATCCGGCTTCCGCCTGGTCGGGGCGCCGGTTCCGGACATCCGGCGGGGAGCGACGGCCGCCGACGGGGGAGAGGGCCCCTGGTCACCTATCTCGGCCACGCCCGCGAGGGGCGACTTTGAGACAACCTGTAGTTGCCCTGGGGGCCGGTACTTGGAGGCCTCGGGCTGCGGGTAAGCCGTAGACAACTACGGACAGCTGCAGAAACGCAGGAACACTGACGACACACCGCCGCACCACCCCAGACCCGGAAACGGGCCGAACCGCCCGGATTGCGCCGGGCGCCCCCCACACCTACCGAACGTCTCCGCCGCAGACGCGTGGCCATATCCCGCGCCTCGGCACGAAAGTGGGCCGGGCCGATGGATGAAGGACAGTACTACCCGAGACTTGTGGGACCGTGCCGCGCGGCAGGCGGCACGACCGTGCTGGAACTCCGCGGCGAGCTGGACATCCTCGCCGTGTCGGTGCTGTCCGACCAGCTGGACGACCTCACCGGGGTCCAGGGCGCCGACCTCCTGCTGGACGTACGCGCGGTGACGTTCATCGACTGCGCGGGCCTGTCGCTGCTCAGCCGCGCCCGCTACCGGACCCGGCAGCGGGGCGGCAGGCTCCGGCTGACCGGGGTCACCCGCGGCGGAAGCGTCGGGCGGCTGCTGCACATGACCGGGCTGGACGGGACCTTCGAGACGGTGTCCGACGAGGACGCCGGGGAACCGGCCGCCGGCACCATGGGGCCGGCCGAGGTCACGGACGGCGCGGGCACCGCCGTCGCCTGACCGGCGCCCCGCCGCACACCGCCCGCGACCGGCGAAGCGGCCGCTCGGCTCAGGCCGGGAGGGCCGCCTCGATGGCGTTCACCAGCTCCTCGGCCTCCGGCTCGGTCCGCGGCCGGAAGCGGCCCGCGACCCTGCCCTCGGCATCGATCAGGAACTTCTCGAAGTTCCACTGGACGTCGCCGGCCGCCCCCTCGGCGTCCTTGCTGCCCGTCAGCTCCGCGTACAGCGGGTGCCGGTCCGCGCCGTTGACATCGGTCTTCTCGAACAGCGGGAAACTCACGCCGTACGTCGCCGAGCAGAAGGTGGCGATCTCCTCGGAGGTGCCCGGCTCCTGGCCCGCGAACTGGTTGCTGGGGAAGCCCAGCACACTGAAACCACGGTCCCCGAAGCGCTGCTGCAGCCGCTCCAGACCCGAATACTGCGGGGTCAGCCCGCACTTGGACGCCACGTTCACCACCAGCAGGGCCCGGCCCCGGTAGTCGGAGAGGGAGGCGGGCTCACCGGTCAGGGTGCGCAGGGGGATGTCGTACAGGCTCACGGTCATGCTCCTCGTCGCGGTTCCGCGGGTAGGGACGTCCTTCCTCCGTCCCAACAGCGGTGCCCGCGCGGATCTTCCCCGGATCGTCCACCGGCCAGGAAACCACCGGACGGAGCTCGCCCGAGCGCCACTCCTTGAGCAGCTGGTCGAAGATCGGGGTGTCCTCCTGGGCCCGGCGGCGGGTCTGCGGAGCCGGGGGTGGCAGCGGCGGCGGCTGGTGGGGGAGCGAGATACGCCGAAAGGGGTGCGTGGCGGGGTTCTTGGCGTCCATGCCCGGACTCAACCGGAAATCGGCCCCCCGAGTTGCGGGACGCGGCCGGGACGGCCCCCAGATGCCCCTGCGGTGGTGACGGGCAGAAGATACGTTCGCGCGCCGGAGGGGCCGGCGGATGTCCCGCCGGCCCCTCCGCCCTCATGTCCCAGGGGGCCCGGCCGCTGCGCTTCGCACGGGGCCGGGGCGTGCCGGGCCGGTCAGCTCCGGCACAGCAGCGAGGCGAGCACCTCCCGGAGCGCCGCCTCCGGGTCGGCCACCCGTCCCTCGGCCCGCCAGGCGACGAAGCCGTCGGGGCGCACCAGCACCGCGCCCTCGGGCGTCGTCCCGTGCTTCTCGGCCCAGTCGGTGCCCTCCTCGGGAGCCAGGTCGTCGTTCGGCCCGGTGCCGATCATGTAGCACTCCAGGCCCAGGCCGAACTCCTCGTTGGCGCCCTTGGCCGCGGTGCGCCACATCTCGCCGTCGGTGCCGGTCAGCAGGACGAAGGACTTCTCGTACAGATCGAGGGTCGAGCGGCGTTCGCCGGCGGCGTGCAGCCACATGTGCGGGGCGCGGGAGCCCGGTTCGCCGGTCAGCCGCAGCTGCTCGGGCACCACCGGCAGACCGGGATCGGCGCCGACGACCGCGCCCTGGGGGTAGCAGTAGCCCAAGGCCACGGTGAGCACTCCGCGCTGGCGGCCGCCGCCCGCGCCGGGCGCCGGGACGTACCCCGGGTGGCTGTGCTCGGCCGAGCGGGCCGAGGCACGGGCACTGGTCTCCCGCGCCACCGGCTGCCGCTCCGCCTCGTACGACGCCAGCAGCCCGGGGTCCGCCCAGCCGTTCAGCACGGCGGCGAGCTTCCAGGCGAGGTTGTGGGCGTCCTGGATGCCGGTGTTGGAGCCGAATGCCCCGGTGGGGGACATCTCGTGGGCCGAGTCGCCGGCGAGGAAGACCCGGCCGGCCGCATACCGCTCGGCGACCCGCTCGGCGGCGTGCCACGGGGCCTTGCCGGTGATCTCAACTGCCATGTCCGGTACGCCCGTTGCCCGGCGGATGTGCTCGATGCACCGCTCGTCGGTGAAGTCCTCCAGGGTCTCGCCCCGGTCCGGGTGCCACGGGGCGTGGAAGACCCACTCGGCCCGGTTGTCCACCGGGAGCAGGGCACCGTCGGCCTCGGGGTTGGTCAGGTAGCAGGCGATGAAGCGGCGGTCGCCCACGGCGTCCGCGAGCGCCGGCGCGCGGAAGGTGATGCTCACGTTGTGGAACAGGTCGCCGGGACCGGTCTGGCCGATGCCCAGCCGGCTCCGGACCGGACTGCGCGGGCCGTCGGCCGCGATCAGGTAGTCCGCGTGGACGGTGGTCAGCTCACCGGTCTCCCGGTTCTTCAGGACCGCGGTCACCCCCTGCGCGTCCTGTTCGAAGGAGCTCAGCTCGGTGGAGAACCGCAGGTCACCGCCGAGCTCCCGGGCACAGCGCACCAGCACCGGCTCCAGGTCGTTCTGGCTGCACAGACACCAGGCGGAGGGGCTGAACTTGGCCAGCCCGCCGCCCGGGTCGATCTCCTTGAACAGCCACTCCTGCTCGTCACCCGTGAGCGAACGGGCCTGCAGGATGCCGTGGTTGTCGGACAGCGTCGACGCGGCGGCGCGGATGCGCTGCTCGGCCCCGGCCACCCGGTACAGCTCCATCGTGCGGACGTTGTTCCCCCGCCCGCGCGGGTGGTGGGAGGTGTCCGAGTGCTTCTCGACCAGCAGGTGTCTGACGCCCAGACGTCCCAGGAACAGCGAGGCGGACAGGCCGACCAGGGACCCGCCCACGACGAGTACCGGAACCCGGTCTTCGGCGGTGGGATTCATTGCGTGCTCCAGCTCCAGGGACGTGTACGGCAGATGGAGCACGAATGCCCGGCTGCGGCCGTGTTCGATCACGGTTCACCTGCATGGCTCACAGATCTCGCGCCACCCGTGGGTCCCGGCCACGATCGAATCCGGGACGCCCCCGGGACACCGGGCAGGCCGCCCCCACCATCCGGCTCAGTCACCGGATCGCACCGGAACTGACGACGCACCACTGGGGCCGTCGGGCCCCGAAGGAGATGCGTAGACGATGACAACGCTGTCGGAACGAATATCCCAGTCAGCCTTCGACGGCTCACGGCTGCGGGTCGTGCTGCTCCTGGATCTCCACGAGGGAGCCCAGCAGGACTTCCTGGAAGCCTACGAGCACCTGCGCAACCAGGTCGCGTCCGTCCCCGGGCACATCACCGACCAGCTGTGCCAGTCCATCGAGAACCCCTCGCAGTGGCTCATCACCAGCGAATGGGAGAGCGCACCGCCGTTCCTGGCCTGGGTCAACAGCGAGGAACACGTCAAGATGGTGCAGCCGCTGCACGGCTGCGTCCGCGACACCCGGTCGCTGCGCTTCAGCGTGCTGCGCGAGACCTCGAACATCGCCAGCCTCACGCCCGAGCCCCCCAAGGGACGGCTCCAGGCCAACCCCCGCGTCGGTGACGGCGTGGTACGGCACGCGCTGACCTTCACCGTGAAGCCGGGCAGCGAGTCGATGGTCGCGGAGATCCTCGCCGGCTACACCTCCCCGGAGGCCCGGGTCGACGACACCACCAGGCTCCGCCGCACCTCCCTCTTCATGCACGGCAACCGCGTCGTGCGCGCGGTCGAGGTGCAGGGCGACCTCGTCGCGGCGCTGCGGCACATCTCCCAGCAGCCCGAGGTCCGGGCCGTCGAGGAGGCCATCAACCCGTATCTGGAGCAGGACCGCGACCTCAGCGATCCGAACTCCGCCCGGGTGTTCTTCACCCGCGCCGCGCTGCCCGCGGTGCACCACGTCGCGGCGGCCGGGGAGCAGCCCGACGGCATCCGCCGGCACGCGCTGTACTACCCGGCCAAGGAAGGCTGCGGCATGGCGCTGGCCCGGATGCTGGCCCGCCAGGACGAACTGGCCGCCGACGACCCGTCCTGCCCCGTCGCCGGCAGCACCATCTTCCAGCGCGACGACGTCGTGGTCCGGATGGTCGACCTGCGCATCCCCGTCGACAGCGACCCCATGCTGTCGCTCGGTGTCCGCGGTCCGCGCAAGACGGCCGTGCTGCGGCGCCTCATCGACACCGAGGTGGCCGGCGGCCTGTCGAACGACCGCGAGATCGCGCACTTCCTGGAGCGCTCCGACATGGCCCTCATCACCGACCGCCGGGCACCGGGCGCCTGACGCCCGCCGGCCGTCGCAGGCCACTCACCCCCTTCACCCGCCGGCACCACGCCCCTGGAGGAACAGCCATGACCACGCACCGCCCACGCATCGTGGACCTCAGCGAGACCCAGCCCAACCGCCGGCGCGGAGGTGATCTGCGCGCCATGCTGACACCCAGCGCGGTGGGCGCCACGAGCGGCTTCATGGGCATGGCACTCGTGCAGCCCGGCGAGCGCATCGGCGAGCACTACCACCCGTACTCCGAGGAGTTCGTGTACGTCGTGCAAGGCGCCCTCGAAGTCGACCTGGACGGGGAGCCGCACCCGCTGCGCCCGGACCAGGGCCTGCTGATCCCCCCGTACATGCGGCACCGCTTCCGCAACGTCGGGGACGTCGAGGCCCGTATGGTCTTCCACCTCGGCCCGCTGGCGCCGCGCCCCGAGCTCGGCCACGTCGACACCGAGGGCACGGAAGAGGGCACACCCGTCGCGCCACCGGAACGCACGGAGCCGGTGTCATGACCCGCCGCGTGGCGGTCACCGGCGTCGGCATCGTCGCTCCGGGCGGCGTGGGTGTGCCCGCCTTCTGGGACCTGCTGTCCTCCGGCCGTACGGCGACCCGTGGCATCACCCTCTTCAACCCCGAGGGTTTCCGTTCACGTATCGCCGCCGAGTGCGACTTCGATCCCGCGGCCCACGGTCTGAGCGAGGAGCAGGTGGCCCGCTCGGACCGGTACATCCAGTTCGCGATGGTCGCCGCGGAGGAGGCACTGCGCAGCGCCGGCCTGGACACCGGGGCCGAGGACCCCTGGCGCATCGGGGTGTCCCTGGGCACCGCGGTCGGCGGCACCACGCGCCTGGAGCACGACTATGTCGCCGTCAGCAGCCACGGTGCGCGCTGGGACGTCGACCACCGGCCGGCCGGCCGCCATCTGGAGCGGGCGTTCTCCCCGAGTTCGCTCGCCTCCGCGGTGGCGGAACAGATCGGCGCCCACGGCCCGGTGCAGACCGTCTCCACGGGCTGCACCTCCGGCCTCGACGCCATCGGCTACGCCTTCCAGTCCATCGAGGAGGGCCGGGTCGAGGTGTGCGTCGCCGGCGCCTCGGACTCGCCGATCTCCCCGATCACCGTGGCCTGCTTCGACGCGATCAAGGCGACCTCGGCGAACAACGACGACCCGGCACACGCCTCCCGTCCGTTCGACGCCCACCGCGACGGATTCGTGATGGGGGAGGGCGGCGCCGTGCTCGTCCTGGAGGAGCTGGAACACGCCCGTGCCCGCGGCGCGACCATCCACTGTGAGATACGCGGCTACGCCACCTTCGGCAACGCGTACCACATGACCGGTCTCACCCAGGAGGGCCTGGAGATGGCCGAGGCGATCAACCGCGCACTCGGCCACGCCAGGGTCGACGCCACCCAGGTGGACTACGTCAACGCGCACGGCTCGGGCACCCAGCAGAACGACCGGCACGAAACGGCCGCGGTCAAGCGGTCGTTGGGTGCCCACGCCCACAAGGTGCCGATGAGTTCCATCAAGTCCATGGTGGGCCACTCGCTCGGGGCGATCGGCGCGATCGAGATCGTGGCCTGTGTGCTGGCCCTCACCCACCAGGTGGTGCCGCCCACGGCCAACTACGAGACTCCGGACCCGGAGTGCGACCTCGACTACGTGCCCAAGACGGCACGGGAGCTGCCGCTGCGTTCGGTGCTCTCGGTCGGCAGCGGCTTCGGTGGATTCCAGTCAGCTGTGGTACTGACCCGACAGGGTGGGAGGGCATCATGAGCTCCCCTGAAGAACGTCGTTCCGTCGTCACCGGTATCGGTGTCATCGCCCCCAACGGGGTGAGCACCGAGACCTTCTGGAAGGCGACGGTGGAGGGCATCAGCGTCCTCGACCGCGTCACCCGTGAGGGGTGCGAGCATCTGCCCCTCAAGGTCGCCGGTGAGGTGCGGGGCTTCGACCCGGCGGATCTGATCGAGGAGCGCTACCTCGTCCAGACCGACCGGTTCACCCACTTCGCGATGGCGGCGGCCAACCTCGCGCTGGACGACGCCCGGCTCGGCCGTGCCGACTACAACGACTCACCGTTCGCGGTGGGGGTCGTCACGGCCGCCGGATCGGGCGGCGGCGAGTTCGGCCAGCGGGAGCTGCAACGGCTCTGGGGCCAGGGCTCCCGCCATGTCGGCCCGTACCAGTCGATCGCCTGGTTCTACGCCGCGAGCACCGGACAGATCTCCATCCGCGGCGGCTTCAAGGGGCCGTGCGGAGTCGTGGCCAGTGACGAGGCGGGCGGTCTGGACGCCCTCGCGCACGCCGGCCGCACCATCCGGCGCGGCACCGACGCCGTCGTCGTGGGTGCCGCCGAGGCACCCCTGGCCCCCTACTCGGTCGTCTGCCAGCTCGGCTACGACGATCTGAGCAAGCTCGACGATCCGGCCCGCGCCTACCGCCCGTTCACCGACGGCGCGTGCGGATTCGTGCCCGCCGAGGGCGGCGCGATGCTGATCGTCGAGGAGGAGACGGCGGCCGTGAGCCGCGGGGCGAGTGTCCGGGCCGTGCTGGCCGGGCATGCCGCGACCTTCACCGGGGCCTCCCTGTGGGAGGAGTCCCGGGCCGGGCTCGCCCATGCGATCCGTGGCGCGCTGGCGGACGCGCGGTGCGCCCCGGAGGAGATCGACGTGGTGTTCGCGGACGCGCTCGGCGTCCCCGCGGCCGACCGGGCCGAGGCGCTGGCGCTGGCGGACACCCTGGGCCGGCACGCCTCGCAGGTCCCGGTGACCGCACCCAAGACGGGCACCGGACGGGCGTACTGCGGCGCCCCCGTCCTCGACACCGCGGCCGCGGTGCTCGCGATGGAGCACGGCGTCGTGCCGCCCACCCCCAACGTCGTCGACGTCTGCCACGAGCTGGACGTGGTGACCGGCCGGGCCCGCCCCGCCGAGTTGCGGACGGCGCTGGTGCTGAGCCGGGGACTGATGGGCTCGAACGCGGCTTTGGTGCTGCGGAAGGGCTCCGGCTCCCCCTCATGAGAAGGAGAACCTCAGATGACCGCTCAACTGACGCTCAATGAGCTGGCCGCGCTGATGAAGTCGGCCGCCGGCCTCACCGTCGACCCCAAGGAGCTGGCGAACCGGCAGGACGCGACCTTCGCGGACTTCGGGCTGGACTCGCTCGGCCTCCTCGGCATCGTGGGCGAGCTGGAGAACCGGCAGGGCCGGCCGATGCCGACCGACGCGGAGCGCTGCAAGACGCCGCGCGACTTCCTCGCCCTCGTCAACACCGCCAACGACACCGTACCTACGACAGGAGCATGACATGCCTGGCCACACCGAGAACGACATCACCATCGCGGCGCCCCTCGACCTCGTCTGGGACATCACCAACGACATCGAGAACTGGCCGCAGCTGTTCAGCGAGTACGCCTCGGTCGAGGTGCTGTCCAGGGAGGGCGACAAGACCACCTTCCGGCTGACGATGCACCCGGACGACAACGGCACGGTCTGGAGCTGGGTCTCCGAGCGCGTCGTCGACCGCGAGAACCGCTCGGTCCGCGCCCGCCGCGTGGAGACCGGCCCGTTCGCGCACATGGACATCCACTGGAAGTACGCCGAGATCCCGGGCGGCACCTCCATGCACTGGACCCAGGACTTCGCGATGAAGCCCGACGCCCCGGTCGACGACAAGGGCATGACCGAGATGATCAACCGCAACTCCCGGATTCAGATGGAGCTCATCCGGGACCGGATCGAGCAGCGGGACCGCGAGCGCCGGTCCGCCACCGTCAGCTGACGGCCGCCAGGCCGCGTTCGGACCGCCACCCGGCGGCAACGAAGGGACCCCTGATGCATCACGCTCTGATCGTCGCCCGCATGAAACCCGGTTCGGCTCCGGACATCGCCGAGGTCTTCCGGGCCTCGGACCGTACGGAACTGCCGCACCTGGTCGGTGTCTCGCGGCGGACCCTCTTCCAGTTCGGTGACGTGTACCTGCACCTCATCGAATCCGACCGGCCGCCCGGCCCGGAGATCGCGAAGGTGACGGAGCACCCCGAGTTCCGCGCCGTCAGCGACCAGCTGTCCGCCTTCGTCAGCGCCTACGACCCGGAGACCTGGCGAAGCCCCAAGGACGCGATGGCCCAGCAGTTCTACAGCTGGCAGCGCGACGGCAGCAGCTGAGGAACGCGCGAGAGCCGGGGCGATCCCCCGGCTCTCGCACGTTCCCGGGAGAAACGGGACCGCCCGGTGCGGAGCAGCCTCCGCACCGGGCGACCCGCCGTTTCCGGAACGGCTCACTCAGGAACGGTGCACTCGAAGGCGTGCAGATACGGGTTGACGACGAGGATCTCGCCGACCTTCAGCCCGGCCTCCGCCATCCGGCTGACCAGGCTCGCCTTGGTGTGCTTGGCGCCGCCGACGTTGAGCAGCAGCAGCAGGTCCATGGCGGTGGTGAACTTCATGGACGGGCTGTCATCGACGAGGTTCTCGATGATCACGACGCGGGCGCCGGGCCGGGCGGCCCGGACGACGTTCGCCAGCGTCCTGCGGGTGCTGTCGTCGTCCCACTCCAGGATGTTCTTGATGATGTAGACATCGGCCTGGACCGGGATGTCGTCGCGGCAGTCGCCGGGCACGATCCGTACCCGTGAGGCCAGCGCGCCGCCGTCCCGCAGCCGCGGGTCCGGGTTGGCCACGACGGTGGGCAGGTCGAGCAGGGTGCCCTGCAGCGTGGGGTGTTTCTCCAGCACGCTGGCGAGGACGTGTCCCTGGCCACCGCCGATGTCGGCCACCGAGGACGCCCCGGTCAGATCGAGCAGCCCCGCGATGTCCTGCGCCGACTGCTTGCTGGACGTGGTCATCGCCCGGTCGAAGACCTCGGCCGACTCCCGTGCGTCCTGGTGCAGGTAGTCGAAGAACCCCTTGCCGTACAGGTCGGGGAAGACGCTGCGGCCGGAGCGCACCGCGTCGTCCAGCCGCGGCCAGGCATCCCAGGTCCACGGCTCCGTGCACCACAGGGAGATGTAGCGCAGGCTGTTCGGGGTGTCCTCCCGCAGCAGCCGGGACATCTCCGTGTGGACGTACTTCCCGTCGTCGGTCTCGGCGAAGATCCCGTAGCAGGACAGCGCGCGCAGCAGCCGGTCCAGCGGCCGCGGCTCGGTCTTCACCGCGGCGGCCAGCTCCTCCGCGGTGGCGGGCCGGTCGCCGAGCGCGTCGGCGACGCCGAGGCGCGCCGCCGCCCGTACGGCCGCCGCACACGCGGCTCCGAAGATGAGCTCCCGGAGCTGCATGGCGGGCTGGGGAGTGGGACTTACGGTGGTCATGGCGCCTCTATTCTCCCGTCGCGGACGGGTTCAGCCCGTCCCGGTGCAGCCGCCGGCACAGCCCGGCCGGCTCCGAGGTCCGGCAGACGTTGCCGATGAACCGGTTGCCCCTGCCGGGCAGGTCCCGGTTGGCCAGGTCCACCGGCCTGTTCCGCAGCACGATGTTGTGGCTGATGACGTTGTGGTGGTTGAGCACCTTCACGAAGCTGTGGAACAGCACGACACCGCCGGAGAGCCGCGACTTGCCGTGGTGGTCCCGGATCACGTTGCGCCGTACCAGGACGTGCTCGGCGCCGGTGAGCACGATGCCGGACCCCTGGATGTCCGGCAGCCGGCTGTTGCCGCGGCAGAACTTGTTGTTCTTGTAGATGGAGTTGTTCCGTACCGTCAGCGCGCCGGCCTGGGGGCGGGACTCGTCGCCGACGACGAACACCCCACCGCAGTTCCTGGTGATGGTGTTGTAGCCGACCGTGAGGTTCCTGACCCGGCGGATGGTGACGCCGATCCGGTTCCCCGCGAGGTAGTTGTCGCTGATCACGGCGCCCCGTGTGTCGGCGCCGCCGCCTTCTTCCCTGGTCTTGTTCGCGAGGAAGATGCCCGCGTCGCCGTTGTCGATGGCGTTGTTGTCCCGGAACATGCCCCGGATCGACTTCTCCTGCGCGATGCCCCACACGCCGTTCTTCCGGACGGTCACGTGGTGCACCGAGAGCCGGTCGGTCCCGGAGGCGAAGATCCCGTTCTTCTTGAAGCCCCGGACGGTCAGCGAGCGGATGCTGACGTCGCGCAGCGGCCTGCCCTTCCCGATGACGCAGATGCCGTTGCCGTCCCGCCCGCAGGCGTTCGTGGCCCGCCTGCCCGACGGGGTGATCACCGTCTTGTGGCCCGCGCCGATCAGGCGCAGCCGCGACTTGTTGATCAGCACGCTCTCCCGGTAGAGACCGGGCCGGACGACGATGGTGTCACCCGGTCTCGCTCTGTTCACCGCGCGTTGGATCGATTCGCCTGCGTGGACGACCTGGCGTCCCGGGGCGTCGCAGGGGGACGCCGCGCCCAGGCCGCCGATCATCATCGCGGCGACGCAGCCCATGTATTTCATCTGTCGTAGCACCATGAGGCGAAGCTATGGGTGATCACTTCCGCTCGCCACACGTGGTGAGCCGATCGTCACGGTGTGTGCATCGGGCAGCTTTCGACACGCCGTCAGCTCCGTTGCCCGGCCCGCCGTCGGGCCCGCCATCAGGGCCGGTCAGCGGGCCTTTCGGAGGCCTTGCCGGGGGTGCCGGGCGTGTCGGAACGCGGCCCGGAATCGGCTGCTCCGGAATCAGCTGACCGGGTATCGGACGGGGCGTCGGACGGCGTACCCGACGGTGCGTCGGACCCGGTGACGGACCGGGTGTCCGACGGGTCGTCAGCCGGTTCGTCCGGACCCGCCTCGGTCAGGAAGGCCGCCAGGCTGGTCGGCAGAAACCACGGTCGGGCGCGGAAAACGGTCACGGAAGACCAACGCGCCAGGCCCGGCCGACGACACCGGCGCGGGGGCAGTGAACCCGCTTGATCACCCCAACGGCCGCGGTGAGGGCGGCCCGCCGCCCGCCGGAGACCGCTCAGCGGCCCTCGCGGACCGCCGTCTCGATGCCGTCCAGGATGACGCCCAGTCCGATGTCGAAGGTGCTGCGCGCCTCGCGCTCCATGTAGGGGACCGCGTCGCCCGGGTCCGGAGCGGCGCCCTCCGTCTCCAGCCGCACCAGCAGCGGATACCGCTCGGCGAAGTCGGGGACCATCTCGGTCAGCAGGCCGGAACGGGCCTGCCACCACTCCTCGTCGGACACCCCGGTCGAGGCCGCGGCCTGCCGCGATTCCGTGACGGTCTGCGCGGCGCCGCGGATGAAGTGGAACAGCGCCCCGACCACCCGCCGCAGCACCCCGGAGCTCAGCCCGGTCGTGTACAGCAGGTGCAGCAGTGTCTCCAGCGCGCGGTATTCGTTGGGGCCGAGCACCGGGCGGGCCTGGGAGACCTGCAGCACCCAGGGGTGGCGGAGGGAGAACTCCCAGGTGTCCTCGGCCCAGGAGGTCACCGCGGCGCGCCAGCCCGGCGTCAGGTCGTACTCGGTGGGCATCTCGGCCAGCACGTGGTCGTACATCAGGTCCACCAGCTCGCTCTTGCCGGGGACGTAGGTGTAGAGCGCCATCGCGGTCCGGCCCAGCCGCTCGCCGACCGCGCGCATGGACAGGGCCGGCATGCCGTCGGCGTCGGCGACCGCCACCCCGGCCTCGACGATCGCCGCCACGCTCAGCGCCGGTTTGGGCCCCGGCCACCGGCGGGTCCGCGCCCCGTCGGAGCCCTCCCCGCGCCACAGCAGTGTCATCGAACGACGGGCGTCGCCCTGGCCCGCGAAAACCACCACTTGCTTACTCCTTACGGCGTAAAGTAACGTCCCCGAGTGAACTCTTTACGGCGTAAAGATATCAGAGGGGTGGCAGCGCTCATGGGGGACCGGCAGACCCGGCGGCGGCCGGACGAAGGGGAGATACCGGCCGCGGACAACCACGACATGATCCAGGTGCGCGGCGCCAGGGAGAACAATCTCGCCGATATCTCGCTCGACATTCCCAAGCGCCGTCTCACCGTCTTCACCGGCGTCTCCGGCTCGGGAAAGTCCTCGCTGGTCTTCGGCACCATCGCCGCCGAGTCGCAACGGCTCATCAACGAGACCTATACGGCCTTCATCCAGTCCTTCATGCCGCGTCAGGGCCGCCCCGACGTCGACGCGTTGCACCATCTGAGCGCGGCCATCGTCGTGGACCAGGAGCGGCTGGGCGCCAACTCCCGCTCCACGGTCGGCACCGCGACCGACGCGCAGACCATGCTGCGGATCATCTTCAGCCGCCTCGGCACCCCGCACGCCGGCACCTCCACCGCCTTCAGCTTCAACAGCGCCGAGGGCATGTGCCAGGAGTGTGAGGGCCTCGGCCGGGTCTCGGCGATCGACACCGGCCAGCTGGTGGACACCGAACTCTCCCTCAACGAAGGGGCGATCACCGCTCCCGGCTTCACCGTCGGCTCGTGGTACTGGCAGACCCTCGCCCACTCCGGGTTCTTCGACCCGGACGTGAAGCTCAAGGACTACACCCCCGCCCAGTGGGACGACTTCCTGCACCGGCCCGCCACCAGGATCAAGGTGGGCACCTCCACCCTCACCTGCGAGGGCCTGCTGTCGCGGGTGCAGCGCACCTACCTCGCCAAGGACCGGGCCGCCCTGCAGCCGCACATCCGGGCCTTCGTCGACCGGGCGGTCACCTTCACCGCCTGCGGGGCCTGCGGCGGGGCCCGCCTCAATCCGGCCGCACTCGGCTCCCTGGTCGCCGGCCGCACCATCGCCGAGTGCTCGGCCCTGCAGATCAGCGACCTGGTGACCTTCGTCCGGGGCCTCGACGACCCCGCCGTGGCCCCGCTGGTCGCCACCCTCTGCGACACCCTCGACTCGCTCGTCGAGATCGGCCTGGGCTATCTGAGCCTGGACCGGGAGTCCGGCACGCTGTCCGGCGGGGAGGCCCAGCGGGTGAAGATGGTCCGTCACCTCGGCTCCAGCCTGACCGACGTCACCTATGTCTTCGACGAGCCGACCACCGGGCTGCACCCGCACGACATCCAGCGGATGAACGGCCTGCTGCTGCGGCTGCGCGACAAGGGCAATACCGTCCTGGTCGTCGAGCACAAGCCGGAGACCATCGCGATCGCCGACCATGTCGTCGACCTCGGCCCGGGAGCCGGAGCCGCCGGGGGAGAGGTCTGCTTCACCGGCGGGGTCGCCGCGCTCCGCGCCTCCGGCACCCTGACCGGGCGCCATCTCGACCACCGCGCCGCCCTGCGCGAGCGCGTCCGGCGCCCCGTGGGAGAGCTGACGATCAGCGGCGCGAACCGGCACAACCTCAAGGACGTCGGTGTCGGCGTCCCGCTCGGGGTGCTCACCGTCGTCACCGGCGTCGCGGGATCGGGCAAGAGCTCCCTGATCCACGGGTCACTGCCCGGCCGGGACGGCGTGATCGTCGCCGACCAGTCGCCGATCCGGGGCTCCCGGCGGTCCAACCCGGCCACCTACACGGGGCTGCTCGGCCCGATCCGTACGGCGTTCGCGCGGGCCAACGGCGTCAAGGCCGCCCTGTTCAGCGCGAACTCCGCGGGGGCCTGCCCCACCTGCAAGGGCATCGGGCTGGTCTACACCGACCTCGCGATGATGGCGGGGGTGGCCACGGTGTGCGAGGAGTGCGAGGGCAAGCGGTTCACCCCCAAGGTCCTCACCCACACCCTGCGCGGCAAGAACATCAGCGAGGTCCTCGCCATGTCGGTGGCCGAGGCCCGGGAGTTCTTCCCCACCGGGCAGGCCCGCACCGTCCTCGACCGGCTCGCGGAGGTGGGCCTGGGCTACCTCGGCCTGGGCCAGCCGCTCACCACCCTCTCCGGCGGCGAACGGCAGCGGCTCAAACTCGCCCTGCACATGGCGGAGCGGGGCGCCGTTTACGTCCTCGACGAGCCGACCACCGGGCTGCACCTCGCCGATGTGGACCAGCTGCTGGGCCTGCTCGACCGGCTGGTCGACGACGGCAACACCGTCATCGTCATCGAGCACCACCAGGCCGTGATGGCCCACGCCGACTGGATCATCGACCTCGGCCCCGGTGCCGGACAGGACGGCGGCCGGGTGGTCTTCACCGGCACCCCCGCCGATCTCGTCGCCACCGGCGACTCCCTGACGGCCCGCCATCTGCGCGGCTACCTCTCCACGCCCACCGCGTGACGCCCCTCGCCCCTGCTGCCCCATGGAGGACCCGATGACGGCCGTGCCCGTCGCGCTCATCCAGGTCACCGACGTCCGGCGGCTCACCCCGCACATGGTCCGCGTCACCTTCGCCGGTGACGGCCTCGACGAGTTCCCGGCCTGGCCCGACCAGCAGCTCAAGCTGCTCTTCCCCAGGCCGGGGCAGCGCGCGCCCCGGCTGCCCGACACCGCCGACGGCGACGCGATGCGCTGGTACCAGGCCTACCTCGCGCTGCCCGAGGACGAACGGCCCTGGATGCGCAGCTACACGGTGCGCTCCCACGACCCCGTCCGGCACCGGATCACCGTCGACTTCGTGCTGCACGGCACGACGGAGACGGCCGGCCCGGCGACCCGGTGGGTGGCCTCCGCCGCCGTGGGCGACACCCTCGCCCGGTACGGCCCGGCCGCCGAGTACGCCAGGGCGCTGCCGCTGGACCGGGCCGACTGGGTGCTGCTGGCCGGCGACGCGACCGCGCTGCCGGCCCTCGGCTCCCTCGTCGAGGCGCTGCCGGCCGGTACCCGCGCACTGGCCTGCGTCGAGGTGCCCGGCCCGGCCGACGAGCAGCGCTTCACCACCCGGGCGGACCTCACCGTGCGGTGGGTGCACACGGACGGGCGCGGCGACGCCCTGCCGGCGGCCGTCCGCGCCCTCACCTTCCCGCCCGGGACGGTCTTCGCCTGGCTGGCCGGCGAGGCGGGGACGGTCCGCGCCCTCCGGCGCCATCTGGTCGCGGAGCGCGGGATCGATCGACAGCAGATCGACTTCAGCGGGTACTGGCGCCGGACCCTCACCCAGGACGACGCCCCCACCGAGGAGGACCTCGCCGAGGCGCGGGAACGCCTCACGGCCGCCCGGCCGCCGCAGGGCTGAGGCCGCTTCAGCCCGCCCGCTCCGCCGCGCTGCGCTCCACGCAGAACTCGTTGCCCTCGATATCGGCCAGCGTCGCCCACCCCGTCCCGTCCGCCCGCCGGTGGTCGGCCACCATCGTCGCGCCGAGCGCCAGCAGCCGCTCGACCTCCTCGTCCCGGCCCCAGCCCTGCGGCTGCAGATCCAGGTGTACCCGGTTCTTCACCGCCTTGGCCTCGGGCACCGTGATGAACAGCAGCGCACCGCCCGCGGACGTGACCGTGGCCTCCGGATCGCCCGGCAGATCGTCCTCGGCCAGCGACCCGTCCAGCACCTGTGCCCAGAAGCTCGCCAGGCGGTAGGCGTCGGTGCAGTCGATGGTGATGTGGCGTACCAGTGAAGTCATGGGCGTCACTATGTGGTTGGGGAGCGGGGCTGTCCACCGGGATTACGGCGGGCGGCGCACCGGCGGCTCCGGCAGCCGTGACCAGGGGCGGGCCCGGGGCGTACCCCGTGCCCGACGGCCAGTGGTGCGGCCCGTGCGACAACTGCGTGCGGCTGCCGCGGAGTTCGTCCGGCCGGGGCGGTCCGGGCGGCGAACGGGCGGCGGAGCACCCGCCCGGCCACGCCCCGTACCGCGACCGCCCCCGGGTTTGTCCCCCACACCCATTCAAGTCGCCCGCCCTCGTCGTCTACAGTTGCAGAATTCCGCAATTCAACAGATGACGCGACGGCCGTGCGGCCTGAACGCGGAGGACATGCGTGGGCGGTTTCGCCGAATCGGCAGGGGAACGGGTGTGTGCGGCGCGGTCCGCGGCCGGACCCGGGAGCGGGGCGCGGACATGAACGGTGCGTGGTCCCCGGTCTGTCAGGCCAAGGCCGAATTCTTCCGGATGCTGGGCCATCCGGTCCGTATCCGGGTGCTGGAACTGCTCCAGAGCGGACCGATGCCGGTGCGCGGGCTGCTCGCCGCGATCGGGGTGGAGCCGTCCGCGCTCTCCCAGCAGCTGGCGGTGCTGCGCCGCTCGGGTCTGGTGACGGCCACCCGCAGCGGTTCCACCGTCGTCTACGAACTGGCCGGCGACGAGGTCACCGAGCTGCTGCGGGCCGCCCGCCGGGTCCTCGCCGAGGTGCTCACCGGGCAGCACGCCCTGCTGGCCGAACTCCGGCAGGCCGAGCCCCGGCCCCGGCCCACGGTCGGCGGGGTGCCGGCGGCCGGCGGAGTGGGGGCGGTCTCGTGAACCGCGCGCTCCGCTCCACCGACGGTGACCGGACGGGAATCATCCGCATGCGCCCCACCGGGACAGGGTGATCGCTGATGTCCGGCACACCACGGCGTAAGGGGCCGCCGCCCTGGCGGGCGGTCCGCTCCCGCACCTGCATACCCACGCCCTCCGGTCCGGGCACCGTACGGCCCTGCCGGGGACGCCCCCCTGGGCGCGGGACGCTCCGTACGGCACGCGGACACGGCCGCGTCTGCCCGGAGGGCGCCGCCCACCGGCACACCTCGGCGCGCTGCGGCGTCCGGCGGCCCCGGGCGACCGCGGTCCGCCCCGGCACCCAGCTGGCGCGGCTGCCCGGCGCGGTCCTGCTCACCCACCACGCTTCCCGGCGCAGCCTGTGGCGACGGGTGTTCCTCTACTTCGTCGTCAGTCATCTGCTGCTGGTCTTCCTGGCGCTCGTCATCTATCTGGGCCGGCACGCCGGGACATAGCGGGCGCACCGGCCCCGACCCTGTCCCGGCCGGGCACCGCGGCCGCCCCGGCCGTGAGCCCCCGGACCCGCCACAGCCAGCCGACATCCCGCCCGAAGGACCACACGAGCAGCGCCAGCGCCCCGCCCACCGCGGTGGCCGCCGCGGTGCGCGGCAGCACTCCGGAACCGGCCAGGACCAGCACGACACCCTGGAGCGCCGCCACGGTCTTCCGGGCCATGCTGTGCGGCAGCGCGCCGCTCAGCCACGGCAGGAACCAGGACGCCGCGACGAAGACGTACCGCATGAGGCCGATGCACAGCACCCAGGCGCCCAGTGGCACCACGAGAAACACACACAGCACCAGGATGAGGAAGGCGTCGACCTCCATGTCGAAGCGCGCGCCCAGCGGGGTCACCGTGCCGGTGCGCCGGGCCACCTGACCGTCCACCGCGTCCAGGACCAGCGCCACGGCGGCCAGCGCGACCAGTACCGTGACCGGCGCCGGCCGGGCGAAGGAGTCCGCGACCAGCGCCGTCACCCCGCCGACGAGGATCGTGCGGGCCAGCGTGACGCGGTTGGCCATGCCGAACGACGGGGTCCACGACCGGCGCAGCGCGACGGTGAGCACGCCCCAGGTGGCCACGGCGAACACACCGCCCGTCAGCCACCCGACGGTGCCCAGACCGGCCACCCTGCGCAGTGCTTCCAGGACGAGCAGCTGCACTCCCGTGCCTGCCGTAATGTCCGGTCCGAACGGCCTTGTGTCGTAACGCTCTTGTACAGCCACCATGCCTCCCGGGATGTGTGGCGGAGTGGAGAGGTGCCGCGTATGGTGACGGCGTTCTCATGATCCCCAGCATCGACGAATCATCGCCGGAGCGTCCAGGAGGATTCCGATGCCGCGCGTCGCTTGTGCGTTTTGGATAAACGCTCCAGGTCACGGAGAAATCCGGACCGTACCCTTGCCGGACCCCGGTGCGGACGAGGTTCTGGTGCGCACACTCTGTTCCGGAGTCAGCCGCGGAACGGAGACCCTGGTCTTCCGGGGCGGTGTGCCCGAGAGCCAGCATTCCGTGATGCGGGCGCCCTTTCAGGAAGGCGACTTTCCCGCCCCTCTCAAATACGGCTACCTCAATGTCGGCGTCGTCGAGGAAGGGCCGTCGGCGCTGCTGGGCCGTACGGTCTTCAGCCTCTATCCGCACCAGACGCACTATGTCGTCCCGGTGAGCGCCGTCACTCCGGTACCCGACTCCGTCCCCGCGTCGCGGGCCGTCCTGGCGGGCACCGTCGAGACCGCGGTGAACGCCCTGTGGGACGCCGCGCCGCTGGTCGGCGACCGGATCGCGGTGATCGGCGCGGGCATGGTGGGCTGCAGCGTCGCCGCCGTCCTCGCCCGCTACCCCGCGGTCCGGGTGCAGCTGGTGGACGCCGACCCCGCGCGGGAGGCCACCGCCAGGGCGCTGGGCGTGGACTTCGCGCTGCCGCAGGACGCGCTGGGCGACTGCGACCTCGTCGTCCACGCCAGCGCCACCGAGCAGGGGCTGACCCGCGCGCTCGAACTGCTCGCCCCCGAAGGCACCGTCATCGAGCTGAGCTGGTACGGAGACCGGCAGGTCAGCCTGCCGCTGGGGGAGGCCTTCCACTCCCGCCGGCTGGTCGTCCGCAGCAGCCAGGTGGGCGCGGTCTCCCCGGCCCGCCGCGCCCGCCGCACCTTCGCCGACCGGCTCGCCCTCGCCCTGGACCTGCTCGCCGACCCCGCCTTCGACGCGCTGGTCACCGGCGAGTCCGCCTTCGAGGAGCTGCCGGAGGTGCTGCCCCGGCTCGCCTCCGGCGCTCTCCCGGCACTGTGCCACCGCATCCGGTACGGACCCGCGGACGACTGAACCCCCCCTTGAGAACGCCCTGAACCCGCCCCGGCGACACCGCCACTGAGACCGACATCACACCGGAGGAACGGCCTTGTTCAGCATCACCGTCCGCGATCACCTGATGGTCGCCCACAGTTTCCGTGGCGCGGTCTTCGGCCCCGCGCAGCGCCTGCACGGCGCGACCTTCATCGTGGACGCGACCTTCCGCCGCCCCGAACTCGACGCCGACAACATCGTCGTCGACATCGGCCTGGCCACCCGGGAACTCGGCGCCGTGGTCGGGGAGCTGAACTACCGCAACCTCGACGACGAGCCCGCCTTCGCCGGCATCAACACCTCGACGGAGGCCCTGGCCAAGGTCGTCGCCGACCGGCTCGCCGACCGCATCGAGGCGGGCAACCTCGGCGAGGGCGCCCGCGAACTGGCCGGGATATCGGTGACCCTGCACGAGTCCCACATCGCCTGGGCGACGTACGAGCGCACTCTGTGACCCGCACCGGCACCACCGCTGCGGAGCGTGTGGTGCACTTCGTCCTCCCCGGTGACATCGACGATCCGGCGGCCCCCAGCGGCGGCAACACCTACGACCGCCGGGTGTGCCGCGACCTCCCGGCCGCCGGCTGGCAGGTCCGCCCGTACGCACTCCCCGGCGGCTGGCCGCAGCCGGACGCCACGGCCCGCGCGGAGCTGGCCGGGCGGCTGGCGGCGCTGCCGGACGGCGCCGTGGTCCTCCTCGACGGACTGGTCGCCTGCGGCGTCCCCGAGATCCTCGCCCCCGAGACCGAACGGCTGCGGCTCGCCGTCCTGGTCCACCTCCCGCTGGGCGACGAGACCGGCCTCGATCCCGCCCTGGCCGCGGAGCTGGACGCCCGCGAACACCGCACCCTGCACGCCGTGGAGGCCGTCGTGGCCACCAGCGACTGGGCCGCCCGCCGGCTCGTCACCCACCACGGACTGCCGGCCGCGCGGGTGCACGCGGCCCGGCCGGGCGTCGACCCGGCGCCGCTCGCACCCGGCACCGACGGTGCCACCGGCCTGCTGTGCGTCGCCGCGGTCACCCCGCGCAAGGGACAGCACCGGCTGATCGACGCGCTGGCCACCGTCACCGAGCTGCCGTGGCGCTGCGCCTGCGTGGGGGCACTCGGCCGCGACCCCGGATACGCCGCCCAACTCCGCCGCGCGGTGACCGGATTCGGCCTCGACGACCGGATCACCTTCACCGGGCCGCGCACCGGCGCGGACCTGGAGGCGCGCTATGCCGCCGCCGACCTGCTGGTGCTCACCTCGTCCGCCGAGACCTACGGCATGGTCGTCACCGAGGCGCTGGCGCGCGGGATTCCGGTGCTGGCGACGGCGGTGGACGGCGTACCGGAAGCGGTCGGGCAGGACCCCGACGGCGGGGTGCCCGGCCTGCTCGTACCGCCCGGCCGGCCGGCGGCGCTCGCCGACGCGCTGCGCGGCTGGCTGGGCGATCCACAACTGCGGGACCGGGTCAGGAGTTCGGCGCGCGCACGGCGTGCCATGCTGGAGGGGTGGGAGATGACGTCGCACAGTCTGGCCGGAGTGCTGGAACGGCTTCGGGACGAGCCCCGGAGCACGCGATGAGCGCGCAGGAACGGCCTCGATTCGCCCCGCGCTGGCTGGAGTTGCGGGAACGCGCCGACGCCGCGGCGCGGGCGCCCGAGCTGCTGCGCCCGCTGCGGGCGTGGCTGGAGGCGCGGCCCGCCCCGGCGGGCCCGCCCGGCAGCGCCGGTGGTCTGGTGATCCGCGACCTCGGCTGCGGCATCGGCTCGATGGGGCGCTGGCTCGCCGTCCGGCTGCCCGGACCGCAGCAGTGGGTGCTGCACGACCTGGACCCGGACCTGCTCGCCCTCGCCGGTGCGCGGATGCCGGTGACGGCCGCCGATGGCACACCCGTCACCGCCACGACCGCACGCGGCGACCTCGCCGCCCTCACCGCCGACGACCTCGCCGGCACGTCCCTGGTCACCGCCTCCGCACTGCTCGATCTGCTCACCCGTGAGGAGGTGGAGGACCTCGCCGAGGCCTGTGTCGGCGCGGGCAGCCCGGTGCTGCTGGCGCTCTCCGTCGCCGGGCGGGTCGAGCTGAGCCCGGCCGACCCGTTCGACGCCCGGCTCACCGGCGCCTTCAACGACCATCAGCGCCGCACCGACCAGGGCCGGGCGCTGCTCGGCCCGGACGCGGTCGCGGCGGCGGTGGAGGCGTTCGAACGGCGCGGTGCCACGGTGCTGGCGCAGTCCAGTCCGTGGCGGCTCAGCTCCGCCGAATCCGGGCTGATCGCCGAATGGCTGCGCGGCTGGGTCGGTGCCGCGCACGCCCAGCAGCCGGAGCTGGCGCCCGAGGCCGTCGCGTATCTGCGCCGGCGGCTGGAGGAGTGCGCGGCGGGTGAGCTGACCGTGGCGGTGCATCACATCGATCTGCTGGCGCTGCCCCCGTACCCGTCCGGGAGCGTGTGATGAAGCGGGCCCGCTGGGTGGCATGGCTCAGGATGCTCGCGGGACTCGGCATCCTGGCGGCCCTCGTCTGGCATCTGGGCTCGCAGGTCTTCCTGGACGGGCTGCGCCGGATCGACGCCGCCACCCTGGCGGCCGCGCTCGCCATCGGCGTGCTGACCACGGTGTGCAGCGCCTGGCGCTGGTGCCTGGTGGCCCGCGGCCTCGGGCTGCGGCTTCCGCTCGGCCGGGCCGTCGCCGACTACTACCGGGCGCTGTTCCTCAACGCGGCGCTGCCCGGTGGCGTGCTGGGCGATGTGCACCGCGCCGTCCATCACGGCCGCAGCTCCGGCGACCTGGGCCGGGGCGTGCGCGCGGTGGCCCTGGAACGGACCGCCGGCCAGGTCGTCCTGCTCGTCACCGGGGCGGTGGTGCTGCTGGTCCGCCCGTCGCCGGTCCTGGCACCGGTCACCCGCTTCCTCGCCTCGCCCGCCGTGGCGCTGTCCGTGGCCGCCGCGGGTCTGCTGGTGGCGGCGGTCACCGTCCGGCTGCGCCGGCGCCGGGGTGCCTCCCGCGGTGAACGCGCCCTGCGCACCGTCCTGGCCGAGGCACGCCAGGGCCTGCTGGCCCGCGGGGTCTGGCCCGGCGTCGCGCTGTCGTCCGTGGCGGTGCTGGCGGGCTACCTCGGGATGTTCGTGCTGGCCGCCCGGGTCGCCGGGGTCACCGCACCGGCCGCCGAACTGGTGCCGCTGGTGGTGCTGGCGCTCCTCGCGATGGCGCTGCCGTTGAACGTGGGCGGCTGGGGTCCCCGGGAAGGCGTCGCCGCCTGGGCCTTCGGCGCCGCCGGACTGGGCGCGGCGCAGGGGCTCACCACCGCGGTGATCTACGGCGTCCTCGCCTTCGCCGCGAGCCTCCCGGGGGCTGCGGTGCTGCTGGCACGGGTCTCCCCGCTGCCCGTGGACCGCCCGGCGACAGCAAGCCCCGTGCCCGGCACGGCGGATGGGCCTCCCCGTACGGCGAGTGCGGGGATGATCCGGCAACGTGGTGCGCGGGTCCCGTCGGCGATGGCCGGGGGACCGTACCCGACGTCGCGGGTCCACGCGGAACGGGGAGAGCCCTCCTAGTGACCTGAGTCAGAGATTCGTCGTTGGTTGGGTATGAGTCGTCCGGGTCCGAAGATTCCGCCGTTGTCGGTGACCGATGCGCAACGGGCTG